>DGEG01000167.1 GCA_002385825.1 Firmicutes bacterium UBA3932
CCTTATGCCTTAGAATTCCATCTATAAAAATGACCTCAATGTCATGATCCGAGCTGATGATGCCGTAGATAAATCCTACGTATTCATCAATGTTTGTAATGTCTTCATAATCTTCCATACAAACAACTCTGATTTGATACTTGAGGTCATACATTAACCTGTGATTTTTGTTGATAAACACAATGCTGCCATGTGCAGTTTCTACCATTTCATTGGCTAGCTCTATCATCTTTTTTGTTTTGCCGGACCCCTTGTGGCCCGCAATTACCTTCACCAATAGAATCACCCCTCCCTATCATTGTCTTTATTCAATTATACACTACCAAAATAAAAGGGCAAGGAAGAAATCCTCCCTTTACAATTTAGGTATACCCGATTTAATGGACAACCTTTCAATAATTCGATTCATCATGTTTAAAAACCTAGCCTGAGCTGTCCGCAAGCCCCGTCAATATCCGTACCCAGCTCTCTGCGGACCGTCACCTGTACGCCCTTATCTTCCAATGCTTTGCGGAACACTTCTACAGATTTTCTGTCCGCGGCCTCGTATTCCCGTTCACTGACTGGGTTGAGGGGGATCAGATTCACATGGCAAAGCATGCCCTGCAGCTTTGTGGCTAACTCTTCTGCATGGGCTTTCTCGTCGTTTATCCCGCGTATCATGGAGTATTCGAAGGTTATGCGCCTGCCCGTAATCTCCGTATGTTTTTCGCATGCTTCCAGCAGCTCTTTCATGGGATATTTTTTATTTATTGGCATTAACCGGTTGCGGATCTCATCATTCGGAGCATGTAGAGAAATGGCTAAATTTACTTGGGGAAAATCCCTGCCAAAGGCTTCGATTTTTGGTATGATTCCGCAGGTGGAAACGGTGATGGCCCGAAGACTCATATTCAAACCTTCCTCAGCATGGATCAGAGAAATGAAACGACACAGGTTGTCATAATTGTCAAAGGGTTCTCCGATGCCCATTACCACCACGTTTCCGACTTTTTCCCCCGTATCCTGTTGGATGGAGATTACCTGGTCCAGTATTTCTGCCGCAGAAAGATTATGTGCCCTGCCACCTATGGCAGAAGCGCAGAATGCACATCCCATCCGGCATCCGGCTTGCGAGGAGATGCAAACCGAATTACCGTAATGATATTTCAAAAACACGCTTTCAATGGCGTTCCCGCTTTTTAGACGGAACAGATACTTTCTGGTGCCGTCTTTTTTTGACACCTGAATTTTTTCCGGTTTCAGCTTTTCAATATATGCTGTCTCGTTGAGCTCCGCCCGCAATTTTTGGGGAAGATTGGTCATTTCATCGAAACCGGCCGCACCTTTTGCCATCCAGCGGAAAATCTGCAAAGCCCGGTATTTCTGCTGTCCCATGGCTGCAAGCAACTGGCTGAGCTCTTCGATTGTCATGGATTTGATATCTGCTTTCATTTTTACTCTGCACTGCTATCTTAATTATTAAGGCTCTGTATCGGAGCCGGTATTCTTCCGCCCCTTGAAATCATCACCCCGGGAGAGCTTCGATTGACCTTCATTACGGGCCCGCCGCCCAGCAATCCGCCAAACTCCAACTTTTCTCCCTCTTTCTTCCCGATGGCGGGAATTACCCTCACGGCAGTAGTCTTGGAATTGATCATGCCAATAGCCGCTTCATCGGCTATTATGCCTGCAATTACTTCAGCAGTGGTATCTCCGGGAATTATGATCATATCAAGCCCTACCGAACACACGGCGGTCATGGCCTCCAGTTTTTCTATGGTCAGCGTTCCTGATTCCACCGCTTCCACCATGCCCGCGTCTTCACTGACGGGAATAAAGGCCCCGGAAAGACCTCCTACGTTGGAAGACGCCATAACTCCGCCCTTTTTCACCGCATCGTTTAGCATGGCAAGAGCAGCGGTAGTTCCGCAGGCGCCGCAGCTTTCGAGGCCGATTTCCTCCAGAATGTGGGCTACCGAATCACCTACCGCCGGCGTAGGCGCCAGGGACAGATCCACGATTCCGAAGGGCACGCCCAGGCGAGCGGAAGCTTCGCTTCCCACCAATTGCCCCATACGAGTTATCTTGAACGCGGTTTTCTTAATAATATCCGCAATCTGCGTCAGATCGCACTCTTTCCCTGCCTTGGCAATGGCTGCCCGGACTACACCGGGACCCGAAACACCGACATTAATCACGCAATCCGGTTCCCCGGGGCCGTGAAAGGCTCCTGCCATGAAGGGGTTATCCTCCGGTGCGTTGCAGAACACGACCAATTTGGCGGCGCCTATGCATTGCCTGTTGGCAGTCAGCTCCGCGGTCTCCTTTACCACTTCACCCATGAGCCTGACAGCGTCCATATTGATGCCGGTTTTGGTGCTGCCCACATTGACGGAAGAACAGACACGCTCTGTCTCGGACAGAGCTCTCGGAATAGACTTTAACAGCTCCAGATCCCCCGCCGAAAAGCCTTTGTGCACCAAGGCGGAATATCCACCGATGAAATTGACGCCTATATCCTTCGCGGCCTTTTCCAATGTCAGTGCATAGCGAAGAGGATCCCCGCCCGATGCACCGGCCAGAATGGCTATGGGCGTTACCGCAACTCTTTTATTAATAATGGGGATACCGTATTTCTCCTCGATTTCATTTCCTGCAACAACCAGCTCTCCCGCCCGGTGCCGGATCTTCTCATAAATTTTCTGACAGGAGCGGTCTATATCGCTGCCACAGCAATCCAATAGGGAAATACCCATGGTTATCGTGCGAATATCCAGGTTTTCTTCCTGGATCATGGTTATGGTTTCCAGGATGTCATTTGTATTTATCATTTTGATCCTCTTTCGTGAGAATTATTCCACTCAGACCCGGTGCATGGAGTGGAAGATATCCTCATGCATCACGTGAATTTTCATTCCCATACTGTTTTCCTCCAGCTCGCGGCGAAGATCCGATAAGCTGCGGTTCATGTTGGAAATGTCTATGACCATGATCATGACGAAAAACTCCTGCAGCACCGATTGGGTGACTTCCAGTATGTTGGCATTGGCCTTGGCGCAAATACCGCTCACCATGGCCAGAATCCCCACTCTATCCTTTCCCACAACGGATATTACTGCTCTCATATCCTTACCTCTGCAATCTTTCTACATCTGCACTCTCTCTACATCGATTCCGGTCTTGTGCCCGTTCAAATCATATTCCTGCAATGCATCATCGGTATACTTTATCTCCAGGGCCAAGGTCTCGTTCATTATATAATCCTTATGCTCTTCCAATGCGCTGCGGAACTCTTCATCCCCGTAACAATAGATGCGGATACGATCTGCCACGTTGAAATCTTTCTGCTTTCGCAGTTGCTGCACCCTGGAAACCATTTCCCGGGCAAGACCTTCTGATTTGAGTTCCGGCGTTATGGTAGTATCGAGAATAACAAAGACGTTGTTTTCCATGGCCACCGCAAATCCGGTTTTGGCTGTTATCCTCACATCAAACAGATCCTTTTCCGCTGTATACTCTTCTCCGTCCAGCTCCAAAGTGACCTGTCCGTCCCGTTCAAGCAATGCTATGGTGGCTTTCGGATCCAATTTGGAAATGGCGGCTCCAAAGGCTTTAATCTTGGCGCCCAAGGCGGGACCTGCCACCTTGAAATTCGGCTTGAGATTGAAATCCATGAATTCGTCCAACTGATCTTCAAAAATCACTTCTTTTACATTAAGCTCTTCTTTGATGAGTTCCGTCATATCTCCGATCAGTTCTCTGTATTTCCCGTCCACCAGAATCTTGTATAGAGGCTGCCGGACCTTTATTCGTTCTTTTTCGCGCACGCCTCTGCCCAAACCTACCAATGTCCTTACCAAATCCATCCGCTCTTCCACCTTGTTGTCGATCAGCTCATCCCTGGATTCAGGATAATAAGAGAGATGAACGGATTCTTCGCCTGTTAGCTTAGTGTAGATTTCATCGGTAATAAACGGCGCAATAGGCGCAGCCAATTGGGAAACGCCCACCAGCACCTCGTAGGTGGTCAGATATACAGACTTTTTATCTTCCGTAAGTCCATCGGCCCAGAAGCGCCTTCTGGCCCGGCGAATATACCAGTTTGAGAAATCCTCCACCAGGAATTCCTGAAT
>DGEG01000124.1:0-11687 GCA_002385825.1 Firmicutes bacterium UBA3932
TCTCTCGACCGACCTCAAATGCTGACCATATCAGGAGCAATTTTAATAAATGGTTAGCATCTCATGGGCTTTTTTACATTAAGACTATCCATTTCGAAAAGAATGTGATGAAGTGGTTATAATCTCATGAACTTTTCCAGACTAGAACTAACCATTTCGAAAAGAATGCGATGAAGTGGTTATAATCTCATGAACTTTTCCAGATTAGAACTAACCATTTAAAAAAGAATACGATGAAATGGTTAACTTTCAACCTTCAGCCTCGGGCAAAGTTAACCATTTGAGAGGAGAAGCGACTATATGGTTAGGTTTTCGACTTTGCGTTCAAATCAAAACTAACTATTTTAAAAAAAGCCTGCCAAATGGTTAGGTTCTCAACTTTTCGTTTTGATCGAAACTAACCATTTGAAGAGGATGCAATAAAACTGGTTAGTTTTAATCTTTGTGCGCTTCCTTAGGGGAACCATTTTAGATAAAATCTTGTCCAATGGTTATATTTTTAAACGGGAAGATGGGAGATATGATATAGTAAACAAAAGGAAAATTATATGAAACTTACGCCAAGCCGGCCGTGATCAGGAGATATGATAAATAAAAAGGCCTCGGATATAAATGCATAAATAGGACGGATGGCTGGCCGGGAAAAAGGAAAATAGAGAAGTAAAATGGAGAATAGGATGGAGAAGAAAATGGGTATGAAGGCTAGATTGAAATATATTGTCGCTGTAGTTGCTATTTTGAGTTTGCTTGCCGTTGCAGGCGCTTGCGGGAATATGACCGGCCCGGATGATGAAGCCGGCACCCTTCAATTCGAAGGCATTTTGTTGCATGAAGGAAGCGTCCTGATTACAGAATCAAAAGCGGGCCAGCTTTCAGAAGGGCAGCTGATTTCTTTAAGTTTCCCGGATGATATGGAGACGCTGCCTCCTGTAGGCAGCTTGTATAGATATGTTATCGATTCCACTTTGCGCGAATCCTGGCCTCCTCAGGGCAACGCCATAGAGGCGGAAGAAATCCAAGCGTTTGCCGGTCATACGGTAATAACTTTTGATGCGGCGGAAATGATTCTTGAACACTTGCCGGAGAGAGCGCATCTCATTGACGTGCGAACCGTTGAAGAATACAAGGGAGGCCATATAGATGGAGCGCAAAATATCCCCATCGATGAAATTGAAGAGGCAATACTGATTGCCATACCTGAAAAGTCAGACGTAGTTATTGTATATTGTCGCAGCGGAAACCGTTCGGCGCAGGCGGGCAAAATGCTGGAGGACCTGGGCTATAAAGTGATATTGGATGCGGGAGGTATCATTGACTATGAAAAGCCTCTCATCGAAAATTAAATGCAAAAGGAGCGGCAGTGTCGAATTAGGAAGCAAACCAAAGTAGGAGCAGAGTCGAATAAGGAAGCAAACCGAACGAGGGACGAGGAACCAGGAGCCATGGAAGAGAAAACAAATGTAATGCGGATGATTGAACAAAAGAAGCTGCCCTATAAAAGCCATTACTACGGAGACACGGATGCCATCAGCGGCGAAGACGTAGCGAAAGTACTTGGGCAGGATCCCGGCGGCGTGTTTAAAACTTTGGTGTGTGTCGGAAAGAGCGGGTCACATTATGTTTTTGTTATACCCGTTTCCAAAGAACTGGATCTTAAAAAAGCGGCAAAAGCTGTAGCTGAGAAATCCGTAGAAATGGTTCCGGCACGGGAGTTACTTTCGCTTACGGGGTATGTGCATGGAGGTTGTTCCCCTATAGGGATGAAAAAGTTTTTTAAGACAACGGTAGATCGGTCTGCTGCAGAGCGGGATTCAATCTGTTTCAGCGCCGGTAAGATCGGTTATCAGGTAGAGATGGCCGTCGGCGATCTCGGTAAGATTATAAGGATACAGCTGGCTGATATCACCTAGGCATACATCAGAATAATAATAGCCGAGATGCCAAGGCCGATTATAATAATGCATAATACCGGGATGCCAAGGCCGATGAAAATTGGTAAATGCGAGGAGAAAAGATGAACGAAGTAATAAAGCAGTTGACGGACCATGTTTCCATCCGCAAGTTTAATGATCGGGCAATTTCGGAAGAGAATGTGAACGCCATCCTTGATGCCGCCATGCGAGGCGCTACCGCAGGGAATATGATGTCCTACAGCATCATTAAGATACGGTCAAAAGATACCCTGAAGAAACTAGCGGCCAGTTGTGACAATCAACCTTTTATTGCAGACGCGAACCTGGCTTTGTTATTCGTTGTCGATAACTATAAGTGGCATCGGTTTTTCGAGCTTTACGGGATTCCCGATGCTTTTCCCGAGTACAAGGGGCCCATCATCAACGATATGATTTTAGGGATGCAGGATGCCATGATTGCCGCGCAAAATGCCGTGATTGCAGCCGAGAGCCTCGGAATAGGGACATGCTATATCGGCGATATCATGGAACAATACGAGTTTCATAGACAACTGTTTGATCTGCCGGAGTATACGATGCCCGCCACGTTGGTTGTCATGGGGTATTATGATAAAAAGCCGCAGCGCCGGTCCAGATTCAACCGGAGGTTTGTGGTCTTTGATGAGCAATATAAAAAGATCGACGATGACTTTATCCGTGGCATGTTTTCCGAATATCAGGACGAAGATTCGGATTTTGCAAAAAAGTTCTATAAGAGAAAAATGGATGCGGCGTTTTTTGCAGAAATGCGCAGGTCCTTGCAACTGTATCTGGCGCAATGGATGGATTTGTAAGCGGAGCATCAGCAAAAACTGGTGGAAATCGGATCTGATCATAAAGAATGTACGTTTCATGAAGGCCATTCACAGTTGTACAGGATAATGATGGAATACACTTTGATTCGCTCAAAACGCCGCACCATGGCGATACATATAAAAAGAGACATGACATTGGAGGTTCGGGCTCCGCTGAAAATGCCGAAAACCGAGATCGACCGCTTTGTAATGTCGAAACGGGGCTGGATCGAAAGACACTTAGCGGAAATGGAACAGCGCGCTAGAAACAAGGCCGAGTTTTCCGTAAATTACAACGATACAGTGTCCCTGCAAGGAAGAGAATACCCCGTAACCGCCAGAGAGGGTAACCGGGCGGGGTTTGACGGCCAGCGCTTTTTCCTGCCTCCGGGGCTGTCGCCGGATGAGATTAAGCGGGTAATTGTACAAGTATACAAATCCATTGCCAAGAGGATACTTACAAATAAGGTCATGGACTATTCAAAACAGATGGGTGTTATGCCAACCGCAGTGAAAGTAAACAGCGCAAAGACTCGCTGGGGAAGCTGCAGCGCCAAAAACAGTATTAATTTCTCGTGGCGCCTTGTCATGGCCGACGACGATGTTATAAACTATGTAGTTGTACACGAACTGGCGCACATCAGGGAGCACAACCATTCCGAAAGGTTCTGGAAGGTGGTCGCGTCGGTGCTGCCCGATTATAAAGGAAGGCAGAAGAAGCTCAAAGAGTTCCAACTGAAGCTTGCCGGCGAGGACTGGGATTGACCCAGGGAATTTTCCGGTTCAGCGAAAGCGGATTGGCAGAATGGAAGAGTCGGTTTACGGACGGTTTACGGATATTGCGTACAAAGGAAAGGGAAAAGCATATGGAAGAGAATCTCACAATGGCGGATTTCATGGAAGAAATCGAGAAATCCATGAAAAAGGTTTACAAGGATGACATCTTAAAAGGAACCATTATAGCCGTTAACGAGGAAGAAGTGCTGGTAAATATCAATCATACTTCCGACGGCATTATAAAGAAAGAAGAAATGGTTGAAGGCTACGATTATTGTGTCGGCGGGGAAATTGCCGTTCAAGTCATAGACCCCCACGATAGTGAAGGGAATGTCCTTCTTTCTCATAAAAGCGCAGAGGAAATCGTCGGATGGGAGGACCTGGAGGAGGCTTACAACCAGAAGAAGACCGTTAGAGTAAAGGTAACCGAGGTCATCAAAGGCGGGGTGTCGGCCACCTACCGGAACGTCAGATGCTTCATCCCGGGATCGCTCCTGTCTTATCGGTATGTAGAAGATATGAGTTCTTATGTGGGTAAGGAGTTGGATGTAGTAGTTGATGATTTTGACAGAGAGCGGAAGAGAGCAGTCCTCTCAAGAAAAGCTGTGGAAGTAGCCCAAAGGCAAGACATGAAAAAGCAGTTGATGGCTGAATTGAAGGTGGGCGAAACGCGGCAGGGTGTCGTTACCAAGCTTATGAAATTTGGCGCTTTTGTTGACCTGGGCGGAGTGGAAGGGCTTATTCATCTGGATGATCTTGCCTGGCATCGGGTGAACGATCCTGCGGAAGTCGTATCGGAAGGGGATCAGGTTACCGTTTATATAGCAAATATTGATAAGAAGAACAACAAAATCGGCCTGGTACTGAAAAAAGTTGAAGAGGATCCCTGGAGAGGCGCCGCCGATTTCTACAAGGTGGATGATTTAGTGGAGGGCATCGTTGTAAGGCTGGCGGATTTCGGCGCGTTTATAGAGGTAGAGCCGGGTCTCCAAGGCCTCGCTCATGTATCAGAGATCACATCGAAACCCATTCGCAAGCCTTCCGATGTGCTAAAAGTAGGGGATAGCGTGCAGGCTGTTATACTGAGTATCGACGAGGAGAACAGAAAGCTCAGCTTAAGTCTGAAGGATGCAGAGGGACTGGCGCCGGATGAGGCTATGCCCGCGCAGGAAGAGAGCAAAACAACCTTAGGTGATTTGTTCGGAGACAAATTAAAAGAACTCTTGAAACAATAAGGGCGCAGGCCCCCTAGGATGAAATAGTCAAATAGGATATGGAAGTTTATGAATAAAAAAAAGATAATCATTATAATTCTCTTATTGCTGGTTGTTTCGTTAGTTATCAATAAATTTGACAAGAACCTGCGTTTTGGACTGGGCTTGACAGATTACTATAAATACAATCAACCCCTGACAGAAAAAGAACGCATAATCATCGATGAAACGGACTTTCTGGCAGGGATCTATGATTATCCCCCTCTGACATATACCAACCAATTCAACAATTATAATGTGGGAATTGTAGTGGATTATTTATCTCAGCTGGCTATCGAGCTGAGAAGCAATATACATCTAAAAGCCGGGGCTAAGGATAGCTTGGTGGAAGGGCTGAAAAACGATGAAATCGATATTGTCATGCTGGAAGGCGATTACCAGGATGCCTTAAAGGACGACATTCTATTAACCCAACCCCTGTGCGAAGTTAAGACCAAAATACTCGTCAAAAAAAACCTGGACATAGAAAGACCCCAAGATCTGAAAGATAAAAGTCTGGTGACTTTGACAAGTGACAATGAAAACGGTGAAATTGACGTCATTGTTAAAAAACTGGATAATGTAACTCTTCTTGAGGTTGAAAACATCTATCAGTGCTTTGCGCTAATTAACAACAATATTGCAGTTGGCTTTATCGGCGACGATATGGAGGCCGCTCACTTCCTTAAAGTGACAAACAGAGGCGCTTATTTTAAATTCTTAAAGCCCACCTATGATGAAAAAAGAATATGCCTTGCCGTCAAGAAAGACAATAAGGAAATGCTGGATATTTTAAATAAAGGCATATTGCAATTAAAGAAAAAGAACCTGATCGCCCAAACCCAGTACAAATGGCTGGGGGACTTTGATACCGGCGTTGACCTGGGAGCCATCGAATCCACATATAGAGTACTTATAGTCATCATGTTTATCATCGGCGGCTTTTCCGTTTGGAACTATATCATAACCCAAAGGGTCAACACAAGAACCCGGGAGCTTTTTGAGAGCAAGGAAGAGCTGCGGCTTATTATTGACACCATGCAAAACGGGATCATGGTTATAGAGGACGATGCAATCATTTTGGAATGCAATGACTCGATAGCGGAAATGACGGGGGTCCCGAAGGAAAAACTGGTAGGGGCCAACTATAAAGAGCTTCCGCAATTAGCCCCATTTACAAACCCGGATAATATGTATACTGTCTTCAATATCGGAGCCAGATATTATTATATAAGCAGGCAGAAGGTTGCCGGCAATAAGAGCATGATCATTGTGGAAGACTATACGGAAAAGTATTTGAAAGAAAAACGGGAACGATTAGAGTCAAAGATGATAGCCGTAGGACAATTATCCGCAGGTCTTGCTCATGAAGTCAGAAACCCGTTAGGATTGATTAAAAGCTACATATATCTCATTGGGAAACATACTGCGCATAGTGAGGTCTGCAAGCATGCCATCTCTGTGATAAATGATTCGATAAATAGAATCAATTATCTGGTTGAAAACTTACTGCGGTTTTCAAAACTATCCAGCGATGAGTTGAACTGGACCGACGCAGAGGATTTCATTCATTCAATCATTGAAGAAGAAAAGGAAAATGCCAGGGAGCATGATATAATAATTCATTCTTCCTTTACGGGACGGTACAAGGATCAGATTCTTATTAACAAAGAGGTCCTGAGAATGGTCCTTGTGAATCTAATACACAATGCGGTGGATTCCTTTAATGATAAAAAGTGCGAAGAGAAAAGCATTCATGTTAATATAAACGTCGAGGACAATCATGTGGATATTGAAGTCACCGACAATGGGTGCGGTATAGAAAAAGAAGCCCTTGAAAATATATTTGACCCCTTCTACTCCACCAAAGAAAACGGAGTGGGGCTGGGCTTGTATATAATTAATACCGAAATAAGAAACAACGGAGGAACGATCTCCGTTAAAAGCGAGTACGGCGAGGGAACGGAATTCAAAATTACTTTACCGGTAATGGAGCGGAAAAATGGGGAAGAAGACAGGATATAAAATACTGATCGTTGACGATGAAATAGAATACCAGAACGTGTTGAGATTTATATTGTCGGATCTGGGATACAGTGTGGCTGGCTGCTCCAACGGAGTGGAGGCTTTGGAGTATTTAGACAATAATGTTGTGGATTTGGTTCTGACGGATCTAAAAATGCCCGTTATGGACGGAGTGGAGCTTATTAAACGCATAAAAGAAAAGCATCCTACCGTGGACATAATCGTTATGACTGCTTTTGGGAGCATCGAAAGCGCCGTGGATTCTATGAAGTACGGGGCAATGGACTATTTCACCAAGAGCAGTGAAATGGATGAGCTGGTAATCAAGGTGGGCAGGTTTGCGAAAATACACAGGCTGGAACGTAAGAGCGAGGTCTTGTTACGGAATCAGAACAACGAAGATGTGTTCATTGAATCGAAGAACGAAGAATATTTGAACGTTCTGGAAATGTGCAAACGAGTGGCAGATACGGATATTAACATTCTGATTTTGGGAGAGTCCGGAGTGGGAAAAGAAGTGGTGGCGAACTATATCCACCGCCTGAGCAAGCGGAAGAAAGAGCCATTTGTTGCTCTAAACTGTCAGATTTTCCCGGAAGGCGTTATAGATTCGGAATTGTTCGGACATGAAAAGGGATCCTTTACCGGAGCCAGCGAAACGAGAATCGGAAAGTTTGAGCAGGCGAATTTAGGGACCCTGTTTTTAGATGAGATCGGGGATCTGCCTATCAACACCCAGGGCAAGCTGCTTAGAGCCATAGAAAGCAAGCGGATTGAAAGGCTCGGAAGCAATAAATCCATCGATCTGGATGTTCGATTTATATCTGCTACCAATAAGGATCTTACTAAAAAGATTGCCGAGGGTGAGTTTAGAGAGGATTTATTATATAGGATAAACACGTTGACTGTAACGATTCCGCCTTTAAGGGACAGGAGAGAGGACCTGCAATCGCTCATTGATTTCTTCATTAAAAAGTTTGAGGTAGAGCAAAAGAAGAAAATTACGAAAATAGATGACCAGGTAACGGAATTTTTGCTTGGCTATGATTATCCGGGCAATGTCAGGGAGCTAAAAAACATCATAGAGCGGATGATTGCTTTGAATAAAGATGGCCATGTTACAATGAATGAATTGCTGATGCCTGTGGAGAAGAATGACAAATTAACGGATTTGTATAAGAAAAGGTCTTTGAAAGAGGCCCGCTCCGATTTTGAAAGGAACTATATAAGGGAAGTTCTGAAAAAGAATAATGTAAATGTGGCAAAAGCGGCTGTGGAATTGCAGATCAGTACCCGCCAGCTATGGAATAAAATCAATGAATATTCCATTGATCTGAACGCTATACGCGGGGAAGAGCATTGATTTCGGAGTATAAACTCCGGAAGGGCTCAAACACTGAAATATATTTCAGTGTTTTTTTAAAGCGTGAAATATTGTTCACGCTTTTTCTTTTATCCATGGCATCGTTAAGATTGCAAAAATAGGCCGCTTACCGCGCCTAAACAATTCACCAAACCATTGAAAAATCAACGCCGGACGGAGCGATAATAAATTCGATCCTTGCAGTGCACAATACTTGGCATAGGAGTTGCTGATAGTTTATTAGCAAGGAGTTATTCATAACTAATTTTGAAAGGATTGAGGAGAATGAAAACAAAAAGATTTCTGATCATCACTTTGGCCATGTTATTGGTCATAGGCGTATTTACCGGATGTTCCGGCGAGGGAGAAGGACCATCTGAAGAAGGACCTATTGTCATTAAGATCGGTCACACGGATACATCGCAAAGATCCACCAACATCTGGAGTGAAAAACTCGGAGAAATTCTCGAAGAAAAAGCTCCGGGCAGATTTAAAGTTGAAGTGTATTCCGACGGTCAATTGGGCGATACTCCCGACTTAGTATCCGGAATCAAAATCGGAACAGTAACCATGATGTTTGACCTGTCATCGGTAATTACCGCTGCATCCGGACCCGATTCAACATGTATCGATTTGCCGTTCCTGTATCCTTCTTTTGAAGACTGGGAAAAAGGAACCTTTGAAAACGGGGGATTGGAACTCTTCAATGAAACATTGAAAGACTCGGGGTATTATTGCATAGATATGTACTACAACGGTATGAGACAAGTCATCAGCAGAGAGAAAATTTATAAAAACAGCGATGACTTGAAAGGACAAAAAGTTCGTATTGCGCAGAATGACTTGAATATTGAAATCTGGAAAGCTATGGGCGCAAACCCCACACCTATGGCATGGGGCGAAGTAATCACTTCTCTGTCTCAGGGACAGATCGACGCTCTGGATCATTCGCTCGGAGTATTTAACGATTTCAATCTGCATGAAATAGCTCCTTACGTTACTCTGACAAACCACGCCAGCTCACCGTTCCCCATCATTTGTTCAAGAGCTTGGATTGAATCTTTGGATCCTGCCGACAGAGAGGTTCTTGAGGAATCCGTAAGGGAAGTTGCCAAGAATCAAAGAGCTGACGAGTATGCAAAAGAACAGGAATATCTGCAAAGATTCAAAGATGAAGGCGCAGAGGTTTATCAGCTGACAGCTGCCGAAGTCGAGGCCTTTATGGAGGCAGTTCAGCCGGTTTATGACTATCAGCGTAAACTCGTTGGAGATGAAATGGTTCAGAGATGGCTGGATACACGTCCTTAATTGGATAATCTAGGTGACTTACAGTAGGTTGAAGGCTCAAAATATTATTCAAGTATGGGGGTTTAACCTCATACTTGAATAATATTTCAACTGATAAAAGGTCATGGATATGAAAGGTTATAAGTTATGAGAAGCAAGATTATAAACAGATTAAATGCTTTGGAAGATATTGTCCTGGTGTCCATGTTTGCTGCCATGGTAGGAATCATTTTCTTCCAGGTCATTATGAGGTATGTGTTTAATAATTCCTTGCCCTGGTCGGAAGAACTGGGGAAGTTCCTATTTGTATGGCTTTCGTGGTTGGGAATAAGCATCGGCCACAGAAGAAGAGAACATATTAAGATAACTATGTTAGTGGACAAGGTGCCATACACTTTGCAAAAGGTGTTTGAGGCAGTTACCGAACTTGTTTTAATCATAATATGCGCGGTTGTCATTTATTACGGTGTATTGATGATCGGTATTCAAATAAATATACCTTACGCAGGAATTAAGATTAGTACCGCATGGGGATACCTTTCCCTGGTATTGGGTTGCTTTATTTTTATCCTGAGGGCCGGCGTGTATTTCGTTCAGGCGATAAAGTCAATAAAGCAGAAGGATATTGTTTTGTAAGGAGGAAAAGCATATGGCAGTTGCTGCGTTATTTATAGCCTTATTTGTATTATTACTTATAGGGGTCCCGGTTGGATTCGCAATCGGTGGGGCTACCATGTTCTCGATGGCTGCTTTTTCCGACTTAAACATGGCCATTAATGCCCAATACGCTTATAGCGGTATATTTTCGTTTACGGTTATGGCCATTCCGTTTTTTATGTTGGCAGGCCTTATTATGTCAACCGGCGGAATAGCTAAGAAAATTGTAGAATTTGCATCTGCTCTTATCAGCTTTGTTAACGGCGCTATTGCCAGCGTTACTCTCATAGCCTGTATGTTTTTCGGGGCTCTGTCGGGATCAGGCATGGCTACAACATCGGCAATCGGTGGAATGATGATCCCCGAGATGAAAAAGAAAGGATACGATCCTGCATATGCGGCTACAGTAGTTGCTTTCGGAGGAATTGTGGGACCGATTATTCCTCCCAGTCTGTCCTTTGTGTTATACGGAGCGACTACGGGCGTATCGATTCCACAATTGTTCTTGGCGGGAATAATTCCCGGTGTTCTAATTGGCATTTTCTTTGTACTGGCCAATATTGTAATATGTACCATCAGAGGAGTGGATCTTAAAGCTCATAGGGAAGATGAAAAAGTACCTATGAAAGAAGCTTTGAAATATCGTCTTTCAGAAGTAGGAAGAACCGCAAAAGATGGATTTTGGGCGCTGCTTTCACCGGTTATAATTCTCGGAGGAATCTATTCGGGCATTTTTACGCCCACCGAAGCGGCGTGTATTTCCGTAGTATATTCCATTATCATCAGTATGTTTGTCTATAAGGAGCTTTCATGGAAAGGCCTTAAAAATGTTTTGTTGGATACGGCAGTGCTGAATGGTATTACTTCATTCCTTCTGGGATTTTCTACCGTTTTCTCTACGTATATGACCTATGAAAAGGTTCCCCAAATGCTGACGGAATTCTTGACCAACGTGTCGTCGAATCCCACAATCGTTTTGATATTTATTAATCTGATATTGTTGGCGGTGGGGTTATTCTTAGATACGGTGCCGGCGATTATTGTTATGGCGCCGATGTTGATGCCTACGATATTGAGCTTGGGCATCGATCCCGTTCACTTCGGTGTTGTCATGGCTGTAAACTTGGCTATTGGTCTTTGCACTCCTCCTTATGGATGTAATTTATTTGTCGGTGCGGCGATAGCCAAAATAAAAATGGAGGAAATGTTCCCCCATATTATTCCTTTATTTCTCGTGTCCCTGGTAAGTTTGGCTTTGATCACATACATTCCCGCTTTATCTCTTGTGTTTATCAAGTAAAAGCTTTACGAGACGGCACGCGCAAAAAAGGCCGTAGTCCTTCCGTTCAGGCGGTGAAGGACTACGGCCTGATTTTTTAAGTTGTATTTGGTGTCAGACACCAAATGCAACGACTTGTAAAAAGTGTCTGACACCAAGAATTTGGGCATTTTCTGATGATTTTAGTTGATCTGTCATGTAGAAACTGCAGTTGCAAGAGGAACCTGTAAAAAATGTCAAATTGTAAAAAGTGTTTGTAAAAAGCGTCATCTACTGCGTTTGTGTTATTCAAATACTATG
>DGEG01000124.1:11780-11990 GCA_002385825.1 Firmicutes bacterium UBA3932
TGCAACGACTTGTAAAAAGTGTCGGACATCGAATTCAACAATTTGTAAAAGTGTCAGATATCAAAAGCAACTACAGCTATTAATATGGGTGCGATACCAAGTGCACGTAACAAAATCTTTGGTTTAATCGCTAAACTATAAAATCAACTAATATTTTATAAATGTTTTATTTTAGCTGATTTTGCTTCCATATACTGTAAATTACGCCCT
>DGEG01000147.1:0-2084 GCA_002385825.1 Firmicutes bacterium UBA3932
AGATGTGTATAGGACGGCACGGTTACCGACGGCGATCAGGTTGAGCGGACATGGTACTATAGGGAAACGGATGCTGCGGAATGGATTCCCGTTGCGGCAATGGAGGGTTACACGGACTATTCCTTCGGAAGCGGGAAAAAGATCAGCTTCTTAAAAGAAGGGGTCGGACCTTTTGAAATGAAGCTTGTGGCAAAGGACGTCTGGGTGGAGGAGACTCTCCCCGAGTACATAACGGAAAGCGACTATCTGAGCGCAGAAACCGCCTGTTCTTCCGAAGTAATCAATGTGGCGCCGGTGGTCAGCCTGAGCCCTATCACGCCTAAGACGGCCAACGTAACCATTCTTGCGGGAGGCGAGGCTGAGTACGACCGGATTAAAGCAAACCTGTCGCTTTTGGAGCAGGAATTGCTGAGACAGAGAGTGGACGCCCATATCACCCTGGAGAAAATGACTCCTGCGGCTTCCGAACCGGAGGGGAATGCCGCAAAGAGAACCATGACGGCCAGCACCCCTTTCGGGTACGAGGGTGAGTGGACATTTTACGATTACGGCAACTATATCGTAGATAATGAGAGGCTCTATAAAATCGATGCCAGCTGGCCCAGCACGGACAGTAAGGGGTATCCGGAACCACCCTACACAATTAGCTGCTGGGATGCGGCTTCCGGAAACAAGCTGTGGACCTATACTTTTACGGATGAGCTGTTGCCGGTGCCGAGAAAAAGCGGTCCCTACTTTGCTCAGGACGATACGGGCAGGTACCTCTATTTTGCAGCGAGCGGGAAAACGTTGGTCCTGACCAAGGATACGGGTTCCTTCCTGACGCTCTTAAACATGGAGATAGGAAAGAACTGCTTTGTGGAAGGGGATTTCATCTATACCATAAAGACCAACGGGATTTATAGGGTTTCCGCGTTGTCCGGCAGGACGGACAAAATATACAACGGCAACATCATGGATGGGGTGTGCAGGAGGCTTGAGGGAAAGATACACTTCGTGACGGGAAACGGCCAGGCCATGTTCCGCGGTCTATTTGATCCGGAAAATGAGGAGGTGGAGCTTGAGCCCATCGCCTTTGAGTCCCAGGAATTCGGCCTGCCTACGCACAGACTGCTGGGTGTGGACGTGGACGGGAATCTGATCGTAAACACGGTCACTCAGAAAAGGGCCAGCAACGGAGATTTGGATGATACATATATAACCAGGACTCGGGTCTATGACCGGGACAACCGGTTGCTCTTTGCTGCGCCGGGAATGAGCTTCAGTTCGTCCCCCAAATGTACGGCAACTCCCATTTACGATGAAGGAGGGCGATGCAATTACATCGTCTATACTTGGGAAAAAAGCAGTTCGAAAAGCTATACATATTACGCATATCTGTACGGGGTCCGTAACGGTTACGTCAAACAGGCGAGCATGAGCAACTCGAAAGAGCTCACAGTATCAAACCGCGTCCCCTTTGCCAGGGAACTCAACGGCCAGGTATACGTATGCAACGGAGCGTACTGGGTATATGTCTATAACATGGGATATGGAATTTATCCTCAGAGGCTGAAAGTCTTCGTCTTCGATCCCGAAAAGAATACGGTGAAAAGCGGAAACTATTACAACGAACTGGGGATTCCGTTAAGCACCATTGAAAACGGGTATTCCTCCGATGTTTTCGCGGCGGTTCAGGCGGGGTACAACACGCCGGGAGCAGGGGAGAGCCTGACCTATGTGTTGAAGTGGGACCAGTCCCTTTCTCAGATCCTTGATCGCTATGTCTCCAAGCATTTCAAAGGGGGAAAGGACATTAACGCCCTGATCCTCTACGATGCAACAAACGATCCGGAGATGTACGAAGAGTCGCTCCTCGTGGATTCCCTGCGTTCACGGGTAGAGGGAAAAAACGGCAAGTTGATCCTGGCGGACCTGGCTTTGGTGGAGGAAAGCAGGCTGGGCGAAGCCATACTTGAGGCAGGCGGTAAAGAAAAGAACCTGCTGGGTGTTTCGGTGGAAGGAGAGCAGGCCGGAAGCATTGCGAAAACTTACAATTTAGAGCCGAACCAAACCTACTATTATGAGTATGAAATCAAACGGGC
>DGEG01000147.1:2343-3444 GCA_002385825.1 Firmicutes bacterium UBA3932
ATACCGGACAGCAGAATCGTATTATGAGGATTTCGAGGATAAAGAAACGAACCCCTTCTTCACTCTTGCCTTGAACTGCATCAGCGAAGGGTACTACAAAGGGGCGAATCTCTATCAGAAGACCAGCAAAAACAGCTACGGTTACCACCCTTCCAATGCCAATTCAACCAAGATCACCTTCACCGTGCCGGAAGGCAAACTGGGATTTTTGTCCTTTGATTACCTGCTCCAGAAGAGATATGAATACGGAGACGGGGCTTCCAACTGGACCCAGAGCTATGTGAAGATAGACGGACAATTGTGGCGGGCTTGTGTGCCGAATTCCGGAACCGGGCATTACAGCCATCCGGAACTACTTCAGCCCGGAGTGCACGAACTGACCTTCTTTGCCAGCGAATACGGGAGCCAGATATGGGCAAAGATGTGGCTCGATAACATAAGGGTGGATATTTTGGAGCAGGCGGAAGGAAACGTGCCACGGGCTGTGCAGCCGGAAAGCGTTTCCGTGGAATCCCTCGCCGGAGGATATGTTTCTGTAAAGGGCAGCTTTAGGACCTTGCCGGAAGTGGCTTCCTACGGAGAGGTAGAAAACGCAACGGTAATCGACGGAAAGATAGGGACGGCGCCTTACACGGTCTGGACCAATACAGATCCGGACCGGAAGGCCTTCGATTTTCAAATTCCCAGCGGAAAAACGGCCATATATACCCTGGTCTCCACCCAGTCTAAACCCAGGTGGAGCAATGACAGGAACTATTCCGTAACATACAGGCTTCCGCTTTATTATAAAAACAAGGAAGACGGATGGATCTATCACAAATGGATATCCCTTGCGAAAAACAAGTACAGCCAGGATGCCATGCACAATGTGCCCACCAATCACAAGTTTAATCCGGGAGAACTGGAAGGCACGAAGACCTTTTCCCTGACCGCATCATCATATAATTACACTTCGGGGGATTTCACCAACATCACTTCCGTTATCGTGGACTCCGGGAACAAAAGCTGGGGCAAGAAAGATTATTTCCTCACGGACCTGGGAGGCAATATAAAATTCTTCCTGCAAAAGGAGATGTACAACGGCACAGAGCTGACTTTCCG
>DGEG01000147.1:3764-4150 GCA_002385825.1 Firmicutes bacterium UBA3932
ATCAAGGTTTACGTGGAAGACGAGGCTTTTTCGGACTCCGTCGCTTTAACAGCCTGGGCGGCGCACAACGCGAATACGGCCGTCATACAGGAATTGCCCGTGGAGAAGGAGGAGAAGGGGCTTGTGTATAAGCTCAATGAACTGGTGCAGTACGGGATCGACTATTACGACTATGAAGCGGATCCTTCGAAAAAGCAATACTGGCGCTACACCCACACACCTTTTAACCTGGGACCGCACCCGGATGCAGCGGTTATACTGGATGATACAGGCGAAGTTGTGTCCGTAACGGGGACTGTTTTAAACGAGCCGATCCAGCGTTTTTCCGTGGACGGCAAATATACGGTGGAGCATTGGCAGGAAGACAACACCAGTAGACCGGTAGT
>DGEG01000147.1:4446-6877 GCA_002385825.1 Firmicutes bacterium UBA3932
AGGCAACAGCTATCGCATACAAGTTTTCGTAAACGATGCGGAGAAGGATGAACTGAGACTTACCACGGAGCTGTATAAAGATCGTACATTGATCTTTGGCCAAAGTCATACGGGGATCCGGGTGGATGCTTCGGGGAACTATCCGCCGGTTGTGACGGATGTGGTGCCCGTTCCTTCCGAGATCGGAAAGTATGAAGTGGTCTGCACCGTAAGGGACCAGTCCGGCGTGGGAATTGGAAAGTACAGCTTCACTGTTGTTTCGGACGGTAAGATCACAGGTCGGGTCTACCATACCGACGAATGGGACAAAAACCGTAAAAAATATAATGTGTCTTTGTTTGGGGAAGAATTTAATAAGAAGGTCACATATGAGGAATACATTAGCATGAAGACCCCGAGAAAGCGCGGGACTAACGTATTTTGGTCCGGTGAGCGTTTCATGCTCTCGGCTGAGGTTGGAGGAATTCCTACGAAGGTTTCAGTTTCCATTCCCGGGACCGGATATCAAACCCTTTTGACGTCCACGGGCACAAAAAATGCGCAGGGAGAGACCATCTACCGGGGAGAGCTTTGGGACAGCACCATGCTTAACCGGTGGGGTAAGAACAAACCTGAGCAGCTGACTTTCCGCTTCACCGCGGAATACGAAGGAGGGGTGGAGAAAATATTTGAAGAAACTGTCATCGTAGACAGTACTATGGATTACTGGCTGCTGCATCGGCTGTGGTAGTGGATGGTGAGCGATTTGCAAAAATCTTTGGTTATAGCTGATTGGAAGTCCTGAATAGATCTAATATCGCAAGGAATGTATCGGAAATGTTGAGACATATTATTCTTGGATATTAGATCTATTTTCATTTAGTTAGCTTTTTAGTACTTTATTCTAACACTTTTGTTGACTAGAATGATTAGAAAGTGTTAGAATAGTACCAGAATAGTGTTGTGATAGTGAAAGAAGGAGCTGAGACAAGTGACCAAAGATAATTTGAAAGAGAATAATACACTTGAGCTCAAACAGATAATGACGGCAGATATTAAAAAAGAAATTATTGCATTTGCAAACAGTGAAGGCGGAACGTTATATATTGGCGTTGATGACAGCGGGAGTATTGTTGGAGTTGACAATGCAGATGAGGTTGTTCTTCAATTGACCAACATGTTGCGAGATGGAGTTCGACCGGACATTATGATGTTTGTAAATGTATCAGTAGAAATTCGAGATGGGAAGCAAGTAGTTGCAGCCGCTGTGCAGCGCGGCACAGCGCGACCGTATTATATTAAGGAAAAAGGACTGAGACCGGAAGGGGTATACGTTCGGCAAGGCACTGCATCGGTTCCTGCCTCGGAAAGCGCAATTCGTCAGATGATTAAAGATACGGACGGGGATAAATATGAAGAGATGCGTTCTTTCAACCAGAATTTAAACTTTGAAACCACGTCAGAAGAATTTAAAAAACACGATATGAATTTTGGCAAAGAACAGATGAGAACGCTTGGAATTATCAATACGGATGGTCTTTTTACCAACTTGGGGTTACTTCTTTCCGATCAGAACCCTTATACAATAAAAGCGGCAGTGTTCGAAGGAACGTCAAAAACAACTGTGAAAGACCGGTTTGAATTTAGCGGCTCACTGCTTAAACAGTTGAATGAAACGTATCAATTCATTGATCGCTATAATCGAACCAGAGCAGAGTTTTCCGGACTGCATCGTATTGACATACGTGATTATCCGGAAGCGGCTTTGCGGGAAGCATTGTTAAACGCAATCGTACATCGTGATTATGCGATGGGTGGAAGTACCTTTGTCAGCATTTTTGACGATCGCATTGAAATTGTTTCGATTGGGGGATTAATCAAAGGATTAACGGTTGATGATATCATGCTGGGAATATCCTTGCCGAGGAATGAACGATTGGCAAATATTTTTTACAGATTAAAGCTGATTGAGGCATATGGTTTCGGAATGCAAAAGATTTTCGGCTCTTATGAGGGGAAGGCTGTTAAACCGCAAATAGAAAGCACAAGTAATGCGTTTAAGGTAATTCTGCCTAATGTCAATGAAATTGCAACAGGTAGACTTGGATTAAATGACAATGAAAATGCTATTATGGAGTTGTTGGATAAAGAATACAGCGTTACACGGGCAAAAGTACAGGAAACTCTTTCCTTGTCACAATCCATGTCGATTCGCTTGCTTAAGCAGCTGACGGATAAAGGCCATATCAAGCCGGTAGGGAACGGAAAGAACAGAAAGTATATAAAATTAAAGTAATGCGATTGAATTGAAAATAGAAAAGTCGGGTCGCCATATGGTAAACACATTATTAAAAAGGGAGAGGCAACAGAAATGACCAAAGTGGTTTTGCAGGATTGCCACGAGTACGATATCGATTTATTGATAGATAAGATCAACGCCGGCGTGGCGCTA
>DGEG01000147.1:7060-9503 GCA_002385825.1 Firmicutes bacterium UBA3932
TCGCCGGGAATGACAGTGCTTCTTAAAGTGAATCTAATCGGACCGAAGCCTGCCGATTCGGCAGCAGTTACGAATCCCATGTTTGTTCGGGCATTGACAAGAATTTTAAAGAATCTGGGATGCACTGTTTGGATCGGCGACAGTTCCGGCGGCGCCATTGCCGGAATTGCGCCTACTGGCCGGGCTTTTTCCGTTTCGGGAATTGAAAAAGTGGCAAATGAAGAGGGAGCCATTATAAAAAACTTCGACAGGGAAGGCGCTGTGGAAGTGGCCATTGAAGGCGGCCATGAGGAGAAAATGTATTTAGCAAAACCCATGTTTGAGGCGGATGTGGTCATCAACCTTCCCAAACTGAAAACCCATATGGCTCACATTTACACCGGTGCGATTAAAAATCTTTTCGGGTGTATTCCGGGATTGAAAAAAGCGGAATATCATCGCATAGCCCCCGACCCGAAAGACTTCGGCATGATCATAGCCGATATTCACAAAGCAACCAAAGTGGATCTCCACATCATGGACGGAATATATGCCATGGAGGGCGAGGGGCCTACTGCCGGCCAAAGGTATCATGCGGGGAAAATTCTGATGAGCAGGGATCCCTTGGCTCTGGATACGGTGGCTGTGGCCATGCTGGGGTTGAAAGCAAAAGACGTTCCCATTCTGGTGAGCGCTCGGGAGAGACAACTGGGATGTTCGGACCTGAAAGAAATTGAAATCTTAGGAGATTACGATTCACCCCCGAGGCTTGCAAATTTCAAACTCCCCATTTTACGCAGCGCAAGAAGGCGCAACCAGTGGATTATAGGCGCGGTTGTCCTTTTTTTGAAGACAAGACCGAAAATCAACAAGAAAATCTGCAAGCACTGCAATATGTGTGTTGAAAGCTGCCCTGTGCAGGCGATCGACAGGAACACCAAGAAAATAGATTACAGTATATGCATCGAATGTATGTGCTGTCATGAACTGTGTCAGTATAAGGCGGTGAAACTCAGAAGAGTCAACCCGTTGATGGAAGCCGTCGTGCGAGTCGGGTCATGTTTCGGAATTCGCAGTTAATAAGTTGTCCCTCATGGCATAAAACATTACGTAAATAAAATAAGGCTTGTATTTCTGTAATTCAAATAGTATAATTTATTATAATCAAGATTATAATAATCTTGATTATAATAATCTTGATTATTAATTAGCAAGAAAGAGGGATTTTATCATGTTTATTGGACGTTCAGAGGAATTGCAATTTCTTGAAGAACGCTATGCCACCAAAAGCGGGCAACTTATAGTTCTCTATGGACGTCGCCGTGTAGGAAAAACCGAGACGCTTAGGAAGTTTTGTCAGAACAAGCCCCATGTATTTTATGTTTGTACGGAAAGTCCCGATGAACAACAACTGACTGCGTTCAGTGACCGAATGCTGAAAAAGGGCTTGCCAGCCTCCCAATTCATCACACGTTTTTCTGATTGGAAACAAGCATTTAGCAATGTAACGGAGTTGCCTGGTAAAGAGAAAAAACTATTGGTGATAGATGAATTTCCTTATATGGTTAAAGCTAATAATTCTATCCCATCCATCCTTCAAAATCTATGGGATGAGAAGCTAAAGAATGAAAATGTTATGATTATTCTTTGCGGTAGTGCCATGTCTTATATTGAAAAGGAAATCCTTGGAGAGAAAAATCCTCTATACGGACGGGCAACCGGTATACTCAAAATGAAGGAGATGGGGTTCTACGATGCAATTCAGTTTCTGCCAAACTACAGCCCGCAGGACAAAATAACCGCTTATGCGGTGTTGGGTGGCATTCCCCATTATTTGAAGCAGTTTGACGACAAACTTACATCGGGTGAAAATATCCAGCGCAATATACTCTCTCGAGGCAGTGTTCTGTACAGTGAGGTGGAATTCCTTATGCGTCAGGAGTTGCGAGAAACTGCCGTTTATAACGCCATTATAGAAGCTGTGGCCATGGGGAATACAAAGATGAACGACATTCATCAAAAAACGAAAATTGAAAAAAACAAATTAAGCGTTTATCTTAAAAATCTCATTGAACTTGGTATTCTTGTACGGGAGTTTCCGGTGACAGACAGCGTTAAAGTGCAATCAAATATATCTCGAGGATTATATAAAGTAACCGACAACTTCTTCCGTTTTTGGTATGCCTTTGTGTTTCCAAACCAGTCTGAATTGGAGGCTGGAGATGCTGAGGGTATTTGGCATTACGTGGTAAGGCCTGAGTTGGACCGCTATACTTCCTATCTGTTTGAGGAGGTCTGCCGGCAATATTTGCGCAAACAGAATCGAAAGAATGCTCTACCCTTTCGTTTTACACAAATCGGACGATGGTGGGACAAAACAGGTGAACTAGATATTATGGCTACAGATCTGCGAAGGACTAATTTTCTAATTGGAGAATGTAAATACAAAAACAGTGCGTTTGAC
>DGEG01000147.1:9823-11711 GCA_002385825.1 Firmicutes bacterium UBA3932
AAGCGTGTAGCGGAAGAATTGGGGATTAATCTTGTGACTGTAGAGCAGTTAATTGAATAAAAAGCGTTTAATCTTTTTTCTTCCATCGATTATATCGCATCTGTTCCCGGGGATGTTTAGCGGCTAAAATTTTCCGCTTCTCTTTATCGGACGTATGCAGATAGATTTGCGTCGTTGAAATAGTGCTATGCCCCAAGAACTCCTGGATGTATTTGATATCCACCCCGGATTCCAATAGCAGAGATGCAAAAGAATGGCGGAACACATGGGGAGTTATCCTTTTATTAATTCCCGCAATATTGGAATATTTCGTGATCAGGTTTCGCACCGCTTGCGCGCTCATGGGATCGCGAAAGCGCGTAATAAAAATATACGAATGGTCAGTTTCGACGGCTTTTCGCATCAACAGGTAGTTGTCCAACACCGCGAGAACCTCAGCATTTTCCAAATAAAGTGTCCTTTCTCTATTCCCCTTTCCTTTAATATATAAGGAACGTTCCATTCTGTCATAATCCTCAAAGCGCAGCCCGCAAAGTTCGGATACCCGCAGCCCTGCCGCGAAAAGCAATTCTACAATGGCGGAGTCCCGGCACCAGAAGAAATTTCCGTTGAGGGTTTTCAAGACCGGTTTATCCATATTCCTCAAACGACTCAAATGCTTCACGGCGGATACGGCAAATTTATCGGAATAAACTGCCTGAAGAAAACGGTCCATTTCGGAAACAGTCAAGCTTTTCGGATTTTTATAGCCTTCCCGCAGCCGCAATCGGAATTTATGAAACGGGTTTTCGGCAATGGCCTCATACTCCTCAAGGTAACTAAAAAAGGAACGGATACAAGCCATCTTTCTTTTTATGGTCTTTACTTGATATTTGTCGGAAATTCCGCCCACATAATCTTCGAGAGTCTCTTTTGTAACCTGGCTGCATCCTGTTATAGGCAGGGTTCTGCTTTCCAAATACTCCATGAACATCCGGAGATCAATGGAATACCCTTTTATGCTGTGGTCCGCCAACCGGCGCTGTTGTTTGCAGTGTGTAAGAAACAGGTCTATGTACTTTTGCATTTCGCTCATAAAGGGAACTCCTACTATTAGTAATGGTACGCGTATCACATGCACATATAATACCACAATTACAAAATAATGTAAATATATAAAATTGTAATTTATTCGTGAAAAATCGCGCTATGCTTTGCTATTGCAGAGGATTTGCATGTTTTGTCAGGAAAAGCCGTTGACGTTTATGAAACCCAGGATATAGACGACAGCATTGAGCCTATTCTGCTAGTGGATGATAAAGACCCTGGCGGTTTTTTAGAAGCGATCAGAGAAAGTGGAATTGAGATATAAAGTTTCAGAGTGAGAATAGATTCATAATTTATTATTTATAAAAAGAGTGTTGAATATAAGGCCAACCAGCATGCGGGAATCGGATTGTTTGTCTTTGAACGATAATCATAATGTAACACCTCTGTAATGGACAAAAGAAGATCCCCTGATATAATAAACCCATAAGGTGATAGTGTCCGCAAAACTATCGAAAACCCTTCGAAAACCTTTATTACAGTAATATTACAATTAAAACAAGTTGTTGACTGTGAGAAGTAGCGGAGGGTATAATCGAGAGTGATAGATTATGCAGACGGGGCTTCCCCGTGTTGCGTGTCTATATAAAATGTCAAATTATCTTCAGAAGGGGAGGATAATTTGAACTAAATCATTAATACATACTCCCCTTCGAAGACAAAATCCTAAAGGAGGAATATTAAATGAGAAAAGTACTATCTTTCGTACTGGTACTGTCTCTGGTTCTGGGAAGCTTTGGAATGGCTTTCGCAGCTCCTCTGTCTGACGTTGCAGGCGAGAAATGCGAAGACGCCGTTAACG
>DGEG01000071.1:0-2765 GCA_002385825.1 Firmicutes bacterium UBA3932
TGTATTTCTCCCCAAGCAGCCTCAGCTGCCCTTTGTATGCACCCTTTAGATTATCATGAAATACAATACCAGCGATACCACCTTTAATGGACTTAATACAATTTTCTAGTTTTGCCAGGCCATCTTCACCTTCATACTGTCCCGTAACCAGCCAGTGGTTGGGAATTATGTGGGATATGCCAAAGGCCCTTCCTTCCCAAGCCTGCAGCACTGCGCTTGCAAAAGCCGGTTCAAAGTGAACACCACCCACGCAGAGCAAGTTTTTCAGGGTTTTGCCACTACCGTTAAAAATATCGACAAGGGCATGCGCGATAACTTTTGATGCCGAGCAATTGGACCAGCTGGATGGCGTGCTCCCTATCTCAATGTCAACTAACGGTACCGGAAACTGAGGTATCATATCCGGGGTGCCTCCATTATGAATCATGCCGGACCAGTGCGTTGCTTCTGTTGTTATTCTAAAATCCTCCAGCCCGGCGGCAATTCTATTTTTCTCCAAAGACCATAGTAAATTATGCATATAAACGGGATTGGCATTCCCAAAATAGCCGGTTTCCACGTCTCCTGTAGTATGTACCGAAAGAATCTTATCCGGAGCATTTTGTCCCTCATGCCAGGTCACAAGGCCCGCCATGTCAAAACCTGAAAAATAACTGTTCATTATAGGCAGATAATGTCTATAATCATGGCAAACAACTTTGCCGGTTCTAACGAAGTAGAATTCATTTCCTATATCATCTAAATGTTTTAGTACCGGGTAATCATCAATTATAATACTTGTCTCAACAAAACTGTGCATTTCCGACACCGCATCAAAAACATGTCCTGCTGCCGGGTCGATATCCAAGTTTGTGCAAAAAAAGTAAACCGCTTTTTTAGTTGAAGACATTTATTCACCCTCCTGCTTAATTCATTATACTATTGAACAGTTTTCATTAGAGTAACAACTCCCCCGTCTCCCCAATGGGGTCTTTACCAAAATTCTTGACCGGTCAGGACATTTAGCCGTCCTGTTTTGGCAGTGATATGATGAATTCCTCCCCTTTATTAACTTCGCTCTTCACTTGGATTTTCCTATTATAGGCACTATTGATTTTTTCCTTAAAGCTTTGCAAATTTCCTCGCCCGTTATATCCGGGAGCATTAAGTCCAGAATAACAAGATATAGCAGCCATCTATTTAGCAGTGCCTCCCACATTTTTAACAATAACCTTTCCGGTTGCATCTTTACCGGTGATTCTTATAACATATCTATCCGTTTCGGATACTGTTACAGTAAATACGCCTGTCTTAAGGCTGTTTCCCGTGTAGGGTTCACTGCCATTTTTCCCGCTGACCGTAAGGGCAATTTTTCCGGCTTCATGGACAATTTCAATCTGCAGTACATCGCCCTTGTTAAGGGATAATTCACACTTGTTTTTTGAGCTCCACTTTTTAAAATCCATTGTAAATCCCGTTCCATTTGGATTTTCGAGAATCACAATGCTTCCCTTTGCTGCGGAGCAAGACGAAATGCATATAATAATAGCAATAAAAAGTGGCAGAAAAACAATCTGGTGCAAATTCCGAATCCTCCTTATTCTTGTGTTTTGTTTTCCGAAAAGCATGACAGTACCTCCCTTACAAACTTTGCCGGCTCGTTGATCCACGGGCTGTGGCCGGAATGCTCAAACCATACAATTCCCTTATCGGGCGCATCCAGGACCTGCGCATATTCCTCCACCAGCACCGTGGGCGCATTGACATCATGCCGGCCTAGGAAGAAATAGACTGGCACATCCAGTTTGGTGCAATCCTTTCTCATATCGATGGTATAAATCTGTTGGTACACATGATTATATGTGTTGACAATGCCCCGGAAAAAGTTGATTTTATCCAGCAGCCCATACTCGGAGGAGCAGATGTCCCGAAGGGTGTTGTAGCCGGGATTGTGAATCTCGGGATTTCTAGCCATATAAGCGCTGAGATAATTAAGGTACAGTGCGCTTTTCCATATTACGTCCTTTCCGTAATAGGGCGGTCTGCCATTTGCCATAAGCTTTTTAATATAAGCGGTATCGCCTTTGGACTTTGCGATTTCCATAGCCTTATCGTAATCCATCCGCTCGGTTTCGGCAAAGTCCACCATCTGCCCAGTACCGATCAATGCGTGGTAGGACTCCGGGTACTTGTCGACAAGGAAAATCCCCAGGGCGCTGCCCCACGATTCACCCACCAGGTAAATTTTCTCCTTTGAAAAGCGCTTCTTTAAATACTCGGTCATAGCGTAACCATCCTGGATGTAGGTTTCGGGTGTAATGTTTTTCGTTTTTTCTGCATAATAGGACTTTCCGGAGCCGGGCTGGTCCCAGTTGACAACGACAAAATGCTTCTCCAGCTCTGCCAGCTCATGCCGCACCGCCGCCATCTGCGTACCGCCGGGACCGCCCGCCAGAAAGAGCAGAACGGGCGCGTTTTTGTCCCAACCCCTCAGGCTGATCCACTGCTTCCTGCCGTTCAGTTCAAGTTTTATAAGCTCCGCAATGCTGTTTTCGGGCGTTTTTCCGTTTTCGTCAACGATATGCGGAGTGGAAGCGGTGAACTGTGAAAGGGTAGCCAACCCTGCGTTCAATATTATCGCCACGGCGAAGAATATCGCTGTTTTTTTCAAGCAAACAATCCGCTTTGGATTGATGTTTTTCCTTATGCGTGCAATGACACAATAAGCCGCCAGGAGCAAAATCCCCGCAAGTGCAGCGGCCGATAAAACGGTCAGAATTAAAAAC
>DGEG01000071.1:2936-3680 GCA_002385825.1 Firmicutes bacterium UBA3932
CCTGTTTTGCTCTACCAATCGCTTAATAACGTTTATTTTTTCCGTTTCATTCAGCGGCTCACGGAAAACGAGTACACCGCCGGGTTTAAGGGACCTGGCAAGCGCAGGAATGACCCTTTCCAATTCATTTTCCGGGATATCGTGCAATACAAAGTGGCAGTACGCTGCATCAAAGCTTTCATTTGCAAGCTGTGGGGCTTCGCATTGCAGAAAAGTGATATTCCCATAGCTGCGCAGAGTTTTGCGGCAGGCATTCAACCATCGCTCGGATATATCCAGACAGGTCAAATGCCCTTGGGGCAGCCTTTTTGCAACGTAGTACGCAACCGTTCCCATGCCACACCCGAAATCAAGCACCCGCTCCCTGCCGTCAAGGGGCAGACGGTCCGCGAATGCTTGGTACACAGACTTGCCGCAAAGTAAAAACGCAAGCCTGGTCAGAAATATCTCCAAACGCGTCGGTTCATACTTCATTACTCATCACCTCACAATAAAAAAATCAGCTGTATTTCAGGCTCATCATTATCATATCGATAGAACCTGTCATACAGCTGATATGAACCTTAAATCTACCTTAAGTCGTGGGAATGGTAATCCGGAAGGTGCTGCCCTTTTTCCCGTTGAGGCATAGTGTCAAATCCCCTCCGTGTGCCTCGGCAATTTTTTTCGCGATGGAAAGCCCCAATCCGCTGCCACCGGTTTTGGAATTCGGGGAATCGTCCACCCGGACAAAGGGTTTGAATA
>DGEG01000085.1 GCA_002385825.1 Firmicutes bacterium UBA3932
TTTGACGCGTGGATGGTTTTTTTAAATTCCACAATTTTCAGTTATTTTCATTCAATTCTATTGTTTGAGCAGCCATTCTCATGGTATAAATAAAGTAACTTTGAGCGAAGAAGGCGAAAAGTTGGACAATTTATGTTAATTTCTTAACGAGTCGGAAAGGAGTGTTTGCGATGTGTGAGAAACCAAAGTTCTTTTTTTGTAAGCATTGCGGCAACATGATTGAAATGATCAAGAGTTCAGGTGTTTCAGTTGTATGCTGCGGAGATCCTATGACCGAACTAGTGGCCAATACGGAAGAAGCGGCTTATGAGAAGCATATTCCTGAAGTGACCATCGATGGGAATAAGGTGGACGTTGTCGTCGGCAGCGTTATTCATCCCATGACGCCGGAGCATCATATCGCCTGGATCTATCTCGAGACCAACCAAGGAAGGCACAGAAAATGTCTCGATGTAGAAGGAGAACCCAGGGCTTGCTTCAGGCTCTGCGACGGTGAAGAGGTAATTGCAGCATATGAATATTGCAACCTGCACGGCCTGTGGAAAAAAGAAGTAAAGTAAATCAGCCGGCTTAAAGCTTAATAGAACTGCCAATTAAGAGAATCAAAGAAAAGAAAGGAAAGGAACGGAATTATGGAAAGATACGTATGTGGCCCCTGTGGTTATGTTTATGATCCGGAAGTGGGAGATCCCGATAACGGCGTAGAACCCGGCACTCCCTTTGCCGACATTCCCGACGATTGGGTATGCCCTGTTTGCGGTGCACCGAAAGACATGTTTGAGGTTGAATAAAGAGTTAAAGGGCGTTTCGCCCACTGAACCGAAGGGGCTTTAATAGTCCCTTTTTCTTTATTGGCAAATAAAATTATTTAAAATAAGCTCATCTGTTGCAAATGCAACAGACCTATATCGAAAAGTCTTTTATACTGTGCTTACTAGTTAATCAATTTTGTATATGAAAGGAAGGGTGAGTATAAGTGTTTTGTTATCAGTGCCAGGAAACCGCAAAAGGGACCGGTTGTGAAATAAGAGGCGTCTGCGGGAAGACTGAGGATGTGGCCAAACTTCAGGATCTGTTGATTTATACGCTGAAGGGCATTGCTGACATCGTGCAGAAAGGAAAGCTGGAAGTCAGCGAATTGGCTGATATAAATCATGAACTGTTGCGAAGCCTTTTCATGACTATAACCAACGCTAATTTTGACGGTGATGCAATAGAAGCCCAGATCCGAAAGATGCTCTCTTTAAGAGATAATCTTCGGGCGAAAGCTTCTGTTCAGGATCTTCACGATGCCGCTGTATTTAAGGTCGATACTCGTGAAGAAATGCTTGAGAAAGCTGCCGGCGTAGGCGTTCTCGCCACAAAGAACGAGGACATCCGTTCACTGCGGGAGATGATGATTTACGGACTTAAGGGTATGGCTGCTTATTCCGAGCATGCTCTGAACATCGGAAAAGAAAATGTAGATATTTATAAATTCATGTACAAAGCGTTGGCTTCAACATTGGATGACAGCCTGTCTGCAGACGATCTTGTGGCACTGGTCCTGGAGACCGGAAAACACGGGGTTATGGCTATGGCCTTGTTGGATGAAGCTAACACATCCAAATACGGATCTCCGGAGATTTCCAAAGTCAACATAGGCGTACGGAAAAACCCGGCTATCCTGATTTCAGGCCACGACCTTACGGACCTGGAACAACTGCTTGAACAGACCAAGGGAACGGGAGTGGATGTGTATACACACAGCGAAATGCTTCCGGCTCACTATTATCCGTTCTTTAAGAAATATGATCATCTGGCCGGCAACTATGGCAATGCCTGGTGGAAACAGATCGACGAGTTTGAATCCTTCAAAGGACCGATCCTTTTTACCACCAACTGCATCGTACCTCCGAGAAAGGACGAAATCCGTGATCGCATCTTTACTACAGGATCTGCGGGTTATCCCGGCTCAAAGCATATAGTAGCAGATGAAAACGGAAAGAAGGACTTCTCCGAGATCATCGAAATGGCAAAGAAACTGCCGCCTCCGGAGGAAATCGAAAGCGGTGCCATCATCGGAGGCTTTGCTCACAACCAGGTGCTTGCTCTTGCCGATAAAGTGGTGGATGCTGTCAAATCCGGCGCCATTAAGAAGTTCTTTGTCATGGCCGGCTGTGATGGCAGGATGAAGTCCAGAGAGTATTATACAGAGTTTGCGAAAGCGTTGCCTGAAGATACGGTCATTCTGACGGCGGGCTGCGCGAAGTATCGCTATAACAAGCTTGGTCTCGGCGATATCGGCGGAATTCCGAGAGTTCTGGATGCGGGACAGTGCAACGACTCCTACTCACTTGCGGTGATCGCCATGAAGCTTCAGGAAGTCTTCGGACTGGACGATATCAACAAGCTTCCTATTGCGTTCAACATCGCATGGTATGAGCAAAAGGCAGTGATCGTGCTGTTGGCGTTGCTTTATCTCGGCATCAAAAACATTCACTTGGGTCCGACTCTGCCCGGCTTCCTTTCTCCCAATGTAGGCAAGGTTCTTGTTGAGAAGTTCGGCATTGCAGGAATCGGAACAGTGGAAGACGATATCAAGCTTTTTATGGAACAGTAATACATAATTCCAGCAAAGGGGACTAGCCCCGAGATTATAAGGGAAACATTCAAAAACAACCACGCGGTTAACCCGCGTGGTTGTTTCAAGAAGGTTCTATAATAAATGTTGGGG
>DGEG01000003.1 GCA_002385825.1 Firmicutes bacterium UBA3932
TTGTTATTGCAATTCAGGATTTTTATATATTGTTATCTTATAGATTGTTATCTTGTAGGAGAAATTGACGATGAAAAAGAAAAAACTAACAGGGATAGCAGCGACAGCTTTACTCGCCCTTACGCTGATAAGCATAAACTTCAATGATAGCGATGACAGGAGCATTCAAACAGCAGGTTCAGTTGCGGAGACGCCTCCGGCTATAAATTTGGATCAGCCATCCTTCGGTCAGCAATCCGAAAATGCGTATCGTGTGGTTAAGGTCGTTGACGGTGATACCATCATAGTCGATATAGACGGCGTTGAGGAACGTGTCCGGCTCATTGGAGTAGATACTTTTGAATCGGTGCACCCGGATGAAGACAGGAATGTTGCGTACGGAGAAATTGCTTCGGACTTTACGAAGTCGCAACTCGAAGGCAAAAGGGTGACTTTAGAGTACGATGTACAGGAGAAGGATAAATACGGGCGCATTCTGGCTTATGTTTATATCGACGGAAAGATGTTTAATAAGACATTGTTAGAGGAAGGTCATGCAAAGGTGGCGACTTATCCGCCTAACGTCAAATATGTGGATGACTTTACAGCCATACAGGAGCAGGCGCGTAAAAACAAGAAAGGCGTATGGGCATATGAAGCGTTCGAAGGCGGCACCCAGGCGAATACAGGAGCCAGGTTCGAAGCTGCCGATGTGGGAAATAAAATGGACCGGGCTGAGGCTGCATATATAGGAAACTCCAACTCGCTGAAATTCCATATGTCAGATTGCGAGTACGCCAAAAAGATTGCCGAGAGCAATATCGTTTACTTAGAAAGCCGGGAAGATGCAATTCAGAGAGGATACCAGCCGTGCAAGGTCTGCAATCCTTGATCCAATCTCAAACCCTTCACTAGTGTGCAAAAATCAAGATTGTACGTATGTAAGATGGAAAAACATCCGTACAAATCAACGCACAATCTAAAATTTTGCACAAAATACTTCGAATCTAATGAGAAATCTACGTATAATCCGAAATTTTGCACGGAATTATTCGAATCTAATCGGATATAACCAAGAAATAATCAGAAACTTTTTCACCAGGATATACTGTTTAATGCACCAAGGGAACGTTTTGTTTGCCACGTCCCCTTAACAAATTATCCATTGACACTTTTTGCCCCGTTATTAGGGGAGTGTAAAGATATTTGTGCTAGTTAAATGATCCATTACGCTTTACGCAAATGCAGAAAAGGTCTCTGCTTCTGAAAGTAAAGCAGTCTCTGTCTCTATCCCTGTCAAAGATGCCGCCAAAAAAGTCATCATCGCAGCGTCTGCAACACATGTTCCAAACCTCCCTTCGCGCTAACCGATAAAAAGTTAGTTTTATAGTAGATTTATTAATGTGTTTACCGATGGCGGCCAGGAGATAAGAGACTATAATATAGTATTCGTTTTCAATAAAAATGTGCGGGTACGCAAAAATCAAAAGGGACAGTCCCTTTTGATTTTTGCCACATTCTTTCAATCGTTGAGATTAATTGTTATAATGCTATTGTGTTATTGCGTAAACGGACTAAGGTTTTAGCGGGAGGCAAAATGGAAATTCTGCGAGTGGAGAATCTGTGCAAGAGCTATCAGATGGGTGAGGTGGAAGTCAAGGCTCTAACAGATGCCTCTTTTTCTGTTGAAAAAGGAGAGTTCGTTGTTGTCTTAGGACCCAGCGGTTCCGGGAAGAGCACCTTGCTCAATATAATCGGAGGCATGGATTCGCCTACTTCCGGCAAAGTATTTTTCAAAGACGAAGAGATCACAGGTTTTGACGATAAAAAACTGACAGAATACCGTCGAAAACGAGTGGGCTTCGTCTTTCAATATTATAATGTGATGGCCAACCTCACGGCTGAAGAAAATGTAGAACTGGCAATGGAAATCGTAGAAAACCCGCTGCCGATAGACGAAGTCATTGAAGCCGTCGGCCTGAGCAGCAGGCGAGACCATTTCCCTTCCCAATTATCTGGCGGAGAGCAGCAGAGAGTCTCCATAGCCAGAGCCATTGCCAAAAACCCCGAACTCCTTTTGTGCGACGAACCTACGGGAGCGTTGGACTACAATACGGGGATTTCGATAATGGCTTTGCTGAGCAAACTGAACCGTGAAATGGGAAAGACTCTCATCGTTATTACGCATAATTCGGATATAGCACTCATGGCAGACCGGGTTATCCGGATGAGGAGCGGGCAGATCATAGAGAATACAGTTAATGAGAATCCGATAAATGCAGAGGAGATCAAGTGGTAATGACGAAAATGGATCTCATGCTGGTTCGCATGATTAAAAATTCCAAAAGTCAGTTTCTCGCCGTACTTATCATTATAATTACGGGTATCTGCGTGTATACTTCTATGAGCATGGCTTCAGCTAATTTAAGCGATACTTTGGACACATATTATGAAGAGAACCGATTCCCTCATCTGTTTGTTCAAGTTTTAGGTGTACCTGTACAGGTGGCCGAGAGATTGGAACGAGTTGAGGGCGTAGGAAAGGTAACGGGCAGCCTGGTTATGGATGTGCCTGTTCTTACGGAGGATACAGAAAAGCGAAAAACCCTTAGATTAATTACGATTAAAGGTGATGAGCAGGAATTGAGCCGGTCAACCTTGCTTTCGGGAAGAGCCCTTTCCGATAACCGCAAGGAAATTTGGCTAATAAACCAATATGCCAAGGCAAACGGAATCAAAGCCGGAGACGAAATCCGGGTTCAAATATCAGGGGCGGATTATACGATGGAAGTGGCGGGCATCGTGGCTAATCCCGAATACATCTACCTTTTGGAAAGCAGCCAGTCCATTATGCCCGATGATGAGGGGTTTGGCATAGGTTACCTGAAAGAACCTTTGGGACGTTTAATCGTGGATGAGGGTCAAAACTATAATTATATCCGCATCGAATATGAACCTGGAGCCAAAGAAGAAGCGTTGATAGAAGCTGTGGAGGCACAGCTCAAACCATACGGCATCATAAGCAGCGTTAAGCGCGAAGACCAATTGAGCAACGCAATGATACAGGAGGAGCTGTTGAATCTCAGACGCTTGTCTGATTCTCTTCCCCTTCTGTTTCTTTTTGTGGCGGGCTTCATACTCATGATGATTCTGTCCCGGATGGTAAAGAAGGATCGTTTAAAGATCGGCATCCTTAAGGCTATAGGTTACGATAATCAACAGATATTGCTGCATTATGTGAAATATGCTGTCATGGCAGGGCTTGCGGGCGGGTTGCTCGGGAGCACTTTAGGTATGGCGCTGGCAGGGGCAATGACCAAACTCTATCTGGAGTTTTTCAACCTGCCTCTGTTAACGGTGAATTTTGATATCACCTATATTTTCAAAGCCATGTTTCTTGCAGCTCTATTTTGCCTTATTTCAGGTGTTGTTGGAGCCAGGGGAGTGCTGAAAATAGCTCCTTCCGAGTCCATGCGGGAGGAACCGCCCAAAAAAGGCAAACGAATTCTGCTTGAGCGAGTACACTTTTTATGGAAACGTTTTTCTTTCAGCCGGAAGCTGGTAATGAAAAATGTTTTCAGGAATAAAAAGAGAACGGCCTTTGTAATCTCCGGCGTGGCGTTGACTTACGGCATGATATTGTTTACGGTGACCATGCCATCGGTAGTGGATCAGATGATGAACCTGCACTTTACGGAATTTCAGAAGATGGATTACAATATCGGATTTTATAAACCCGTCGATGAAAGAGCAGTTCGGGATCTGTACCATATAATCCCAATAGACCATGCTGAAGGGAAAATAGAGTATCCCTTTGAATTGTCAAGAGGCCACAGAGAGGTAACAGTAAACATCTTAGGTTTGAAAAAAGATACGCAATTTTATTCGTTTAAGGATACGTCAAATCGCATGATTTCTATGCCGGAAAGGGGGATTCTGCTGTCCGAGAATTTAGCGAAGACGCTGAAAGCAGAGAAGGGCGATCTGATTCGAATCCGCAGTCTGCTTACAGAGAAGGAAGATGTGGAGATACCAGTTGCCGGAGTGGTCAAGCAATCACTGGGCATGAACCTTAAGAGCATGAGAGCGCAGCTTTCCGGGTTGGAAGCGTCCTATGCAATGGCGAAAGAGACGGTGAGCAAGAACAAAATCCTTTATGAGCAAGGTGTGCTTAGCCGGCAGGAATACGATAGAGCAGTAACAGCGGAAAGGGAATTGGCGGCACAGATTTCTTCCCCTGCGATATTCTATTGAGAGTTTTGCAAAAGCTTCAGGGGTATCCGGTGTAACTGCACCCATCAGCGGGACCATAACGGAAGTTTATGTCAGGGAAGGGGAATACACCGCTGTCGGTGCTGGTCTATTTGAAGTGGCCGATCTAGATAATTTATATATTAAAGTGGATTTGATTGCTGAAGATGCGGATTTGGTTAAAGAAAGGAATGAGGTTCTGGTGTACGGAGAAGGCCCCGGTCAACTCCCTGCCGAAGGAAGCAGCGTTTGCCGCGTTCACCTAAAAGCCAAAGAGGCGCTTTCCGGCCTGGGTATTCTTCAGAAGCGTGTTACCGTGGAAGTAAGTATGGATCAGAGCCTCAGCCTGCGATTGGGCAGCGATGTGGATTTGGCTATAGTAGTTGAAGAAAAGGATAATGTGCTGCGGGTTCCCGACAGCGCTGTCTTTAAAATGAATGAAAATTGGTACGTTTTCGCTGCTAAAAAGGGCAAAGCAAGCCTCAGACAAATAGAGACGGGTCTGGAAGGAGACGGTTTTGTTGAAATCATCTCAGGGCTGTCGGAGGGGGAAAGGGTGATAGTGTCTCCCGGAAACGATATTGAAGACGGCATTAAGTTGAAGTCAACCGGCAGCGACACAAAATAACGTTGAAAATCTCTAAGCAAAATGGGATAATAATAATTACCCTATAATCGTAATAATATTCTGAATTGTATTTGAACTTCCGGCGCTTGGAGGGGATTGTCAATGAACATAAAGGAGATCGCGCGACAAGCGGGAGTTTCTGTTGCTACTGTATCCCGAGTATTAAATCATCCTGAGACTGTGGCGCCTAAAACACGTGAGCGTATTTTAGATCTCATGGAGCAGATGGACTATAAGCCCAACTGGTTTGCCAGAGGTCTGAATTTCAATAAAACGTATACCCTGGCTTTGCTTATACCGAACATCTTGAATCCTGCTTATGTGGAAATCGCGGAAGGAGTGGAATCGGTAGCAAATCGGAAGGGTTACTCGGTATTGCTGTGCATTACCGAAGGTGAAGTTGAAAAGGAGCGCCAATACATACAGACTCTGATTGATCGTCATATAGACGGTGTCATTTTGGTTTCCTCGTTATTAAACGGCGATGACATAAATTATTTAAAGCAGCAGGGCGTTGCAGTGGTCTTGGTAGGCGAGAATAACGGAAATTCGTCGGAGCCTATGGTTCGCATCGATTGCTGCGCCGCCGCATATCAGGCCGTGCAGCATTTGCTCAATTGCGGGCACAGGGAAATCGCCCTTGTCTATGGACATACTCCCGTTATGGAGAATAAGCACAAAATAGAGGGTTATAAAAAAGCGCTCCAGGAAGCAGGTATTCCATTAAGGCCGGAATATCTCGTGGAAGAGCAAAATACAGAAGAAGGAGGCTATCTGGCAACGAGGAAACTGCTGGGGCTTAAAGAACGACCCAGAGCGATTTTTACCACATCGGACTTGCTCGCTTTCGGAGTCATCGATGCTCTGAGGGATGCGGAATTAAACATCCCGGATGATGTGGCTGTCATGGGATTCGATAATATACGCATGGCGAAACTGATGGTGCCCAAACTTTCCACTGTTGCAAAGCCCTTGCACAAGATGGGGCTTAGCAGTGCGAGATTGCTCTTAGACGTCATCGAAAGCCAGGGGAATGGCAATATGGCCATGAGGGAGATTGTGCTTCAGTCTAAATTGAAGATCAGGAAATCCTGCGGACATAAAGAGCGCATAAAAGAGATCTTTTAAACTTCAAATGAGACAAGGTTTTTAGGTGATAAATTATGAAAACAAATTTCTTAGGGCTGGAATTGAAGAGCCCGGTAATAATAGCAGCAGGACCCTGGAGCCGCGACGGGGAAAGCATTCGGCAAAGTCTTGCCACCGGTGTGGGCGCTGTCATTACAGAGACCATCGTCAGCGATCCCAAAATCGATGTGAGACCCCGCATCGCCTATAATGGTCTGGGAGCTCAAAACATACGCCTGTACAGCGACGTGCAGATCGAGGGATGGGAACGCGAAATGGAGATTGCCAAGAGCAACGGCGGAATCGTAATCGCTAACGTTTCCGCCCATACCCCCTCGGAGCTGGCTTATTTGGCCGTGAAAATGGAGAAATACGGAGCTGACGGTATCGAATTAGGGCTTTCTACGCCCATGGGGGAAGGCCTGGAGGTTGCGGCATCCGATCCTGCGGAAGTCTATGAAATGACCCGCTATGTCGTGGAGAACGTGAAAATTCCTGTCATGGTAAAACTATCCCAAAACGTAACCAACTTATCGAGAGTGGCGAAGGCTGTGCAGGAAGCCGGCGGCTCCGCCGTATCGGCTATCAATGCAATCCGCTGTGTTCTTGGCGTGAATATAGAGACCATGGAACCACTGCTTCCCACTTACGGAGGTTATTCCGGCGCGCCCATAAAACCGTTGGGTCTTGCCTCGGTGGCTTCCATTGCCCAGACTGTGGACATTCCCATCTGTGGTGTCGGCGGTATCGATTCATATAAGGATGGGCTTGAATACATCATGCTGGGGGCATCCGCCGTGCAGGTGGGCACGGCTCTCATGCTGAAAGGCCGCGATTACGTCAGGAAAATCGTGGAGGAACTGGATAGATGGGGAGAGGAAAACCGGATCAGCGATGTGAAAGAAATCCGGGGTAAAGCACTGGAAAAATTAAAATCCTTCGAAGAGATTAAGATAGAACCGTTGACATGTCATGCAGATAACAGCATTCCCTGTATAGAAGGATGCAACATGTGTATCGACGCCTGCATGTACGGTGCCATTAGCAGAAAAGAAGACAACGGGATTCACATCTATGATCAGCGCTGTACCGGTTGCGGCCTGTGTACTTTTCTCTGCGGCGCTAAAAAATTGCAATTGCAATGGTGACTTCCGTCAATGGATATTTCAACGTCGCCGTCTTGGTAAAGGGGGTATGTTAAGAGCAAAAACAACAAAAATAATTGTCTTAATTTTCTTTTATTTCGTTCAATTGTCTTGCAAAAAATCAGGGAAGTGTTACAATGAAGACATCATGTAACTGGTTACACCGGGAGTAAATAATGCATGAATGAGTTAGGGTACTGATCATTCAGGAAGGAGTGAGATGCGTTGAGTAAAGTAATCAAAAAAAGGTACACTGAGGAGGCGGACTATGGCTTCGATTATAGGACAGCAAGAGAAGAAGCTATGAGATGTCTCCTGTGTATTGATCCCCCATGCAGCAAAGGCTGCCCTGCCGGAACCGATCCGGGAAGCTTCATCCGTTCCATTCGCTTCAATAACATAAAAGGGGCGGCTGAGACGATTCGCAAGAACAATATTCTGGGTGGATCTTGCGCAAGGATATGTCCTTATGACAGGCTCTGCGAGGAAGCGTGCAGCAGAAGCGGTATCGACAAACCTATTCAGATAGGTAGACTTCAGAGGTTTGCCATCGAACAGGAAAAAGCATTGAAGATGAAGACATTAAAAGCTCCCAAGAAGAAAAAGCCCTTCAAGGTAGCTTGTGTCGGTGCCGGTCCGGCCTCACTGGCCTGCGCTGCAAAATTGGCTCAAGAAGGTTATCAGGTAACGATCTTTGAAGAGCAGGAGAAAGCAGGCGGCGTTCTTACATACGGCATTACACCGAGCCGTCTTCCGGAACATGTAGTTGCCCATGATATTAAAATGGTTAAAGATCTGGGCGTAAAATTCGTGTTCAACACGAAAGTCGGAAGAGATGTGGATCTTGACGAAATGGGCTTTGATGCCATATTTATCGGTGCCGGACTTTGGGCAGCAAAACTTCCCGATATTCCCGGAGTCGATAAAGAAGGCGTTTGGACTGCAATCGACTTCCTACGGAAAGCAAGAATTGAAAAGGAAAAATTCCAACCCGGTGACAATGTAATTGTTATCGGCGGCGGCGACGTTGCTGTGGATTGCGCAACTACTGCTAAGCTTCTTGGATCTAAGAATGTACATATCGTTTACAGAAGAACCATCGAAGAAGCACCTGCCGACATGAAAGAGTTCAAATATGCTCTTAAACTTGGTATCGGCATTACCACCAACATGGCTCCTGCAGAAGTACTTGGAGGCAAAAAAGTTGAAGGCATGGCATTCAAAGGACGTGACGGCGTTTCTGAATTGAAGATGAAAGCCGATGCGATCGTTTTCGCTATCGGACAAAAACCTGAAGATATGACGGCCATAGCTAATGTTAAAGTTACCGAAAAAGGAACGATCAAAGCGGGCCGCAACGGCAAGACCAATTTGGCCAAGGTCTTTGCGGCAGGCGATATCGTAAACGGTGGACAAACGGCAGTTGAGGCTGTTGCAGCAGGGAAGGATGCAGCCGATAGCATCATTGCCTATCTCTCAAAGAAAGAAGGTGTGAAATAAGATGGCTGTAAAGAAAGATTTATCGATTGAATATCTTGGCGTAATGTGTGAGAACCCGTTCTTCCTTTCTTCCTCACCGGTTGCAGGCAATTACGACATGGTTGCTAAAGCCTTTGAGACAGGATGGGGCGGTGTATTCTTTAAGACTATAGGAATCTTTGTTGCAGATGAGTGCTCCCCCAGATTTGACCAAAACAATAAGGCCGGTGTGCCTTGGATTGGTTTCAAAAACATGGAGCAGATCTCCGACAAACCTACGGAGCAGAACTTCGAGTTCATTTATAGGCTCAAAAAGGACTACCCGGATAAAGTGGTTGTAGCCAGTGTAATGGGCAGTAACGAAGATGAATGGAGAGAGTTGGGCAAGATGGCCGAACAGGCCGGTGCCGACATGATCGAGTGCAACTTTTCCTGCCCCCAGATGACAAGCCATGAAATGGGCTCCGACGTAGGAACGAACCTGGAACTGGTAGAGAAGTATAGCAGAGCGATTTCCAGCGTTACCAAGCTCCCCGTCATCGCAAAGATGACACCGAACATTACGGTTATGGAGCCGGCTGCTATTGCTGCAATAAAGGGTGGCGCAAAGGGAATTTCCGCTATCAATACCGTAAAATCCATCACCAACCTGGATTATGAGAACTTGACAGCAATGCCGGTTGTAGACGGCAAGTCGTCAATCTCCGGTTATTCAGGTACTGCAGTGAAGCCCATCGGCTTGCGCTTCATTGCAAACCTGGCTTCCTGCCCGGATCTGAAGGGTATTCCGCTTTCCGGCATCGGCGGCATTGAAACCTGGAACGATTGCCTTGACTACATGCTGGTAGGAGCAAGAAACGTTCAGGTCACTACGGCTGTAATGCAGTACGGATATGAAATCGTTAAAGACATGATCAACGGTATGTCTCACTTCATGGACGAGAGAGGAATCGACGATATCTCCGAATTGGTCGGACTTGCGCTTCCGAACATCGTTCCTGCCGAAGATCTGAATCGCGATTTCAAGGTAATTCCCAAGATCGACCAGAAGAAATGCGTGGGTTGCGGCAGATGCTACGTTTCCTGCTACGATGCGGCTCACCAGGCTATCGATTGGGACAGCAAGAAGAGAAAGCCGAGCATCGACGACGAAAAATGCGTAGGATGCCATCTCTGCCTCAATGTCTGCCCTGTTAAGGATTGCATCCTGCCGGGCGAAATCAAGTGGAAAGAAGGCAGAAAGCAGAAAGAAGTTAAGATTAAGGAAAATTACCTGTAATCCAAACCTGAATATCAGATTATCAACCAGCCACGAGAAATTCTCGTGGCTGGTTTTTTTCACAATAAAACTTCAAAAAAACCAGTTATTTATGTTATACTCAAATAAAGTTTGTATTTGGTGTCAGACACTTTTTACAACTGTTGTATTTAGTGCCGAATACCATTTGAATAGAAGGTTAGGAGCGTTTTTTGCAAGATGTCATTAATAATTCATACTTTTGAGCATTGAGGCGTTTCAAAGCAACAAATGCAGTACCATAGTCTGGAGGAAATGAAATGCATATAAAATTTTTGGGTGCAGCTACATCTGTTACCGGTTCCTGTCATTTGATCACCACGGAAAAAAGTAAAATACTGTTGGACTGCGGTATGTTTCAAGGCAATGAGGACCTTGAAGAATTGAATTGGGAGCCCTTTGATTTTAATCCGGCAGAATTGGACTTTGTTTTGCTCAGCCATGCGCATATAGATCATAGCGGAAGGATTCCATTGTTGGTAAAACGAGGGTTTTGCGGCAAAATATATTGCACAGATGCCACTGCGGATTTGCTGGAAGTAATGCTGAGAGACAGCGCCTATATTCAGGAAAAGGAAGCAGAGTGGCAAAACCGCAAAAATGAGCGAGCCGGAAGGCCGCCGGTAGAGCCTCTTTATACGATAAGAGATGCGGAAACGGCATTGAGGCATATAGAACCCGTGCTCTATGATCAGCTGCTTTCTCCATCTGAAGATGTTAAGGTCGTATTCAACGATGCCGGTCATATTCTGGGATCTTCCATCATTGAGCTATTCGTAACCGAAAACGGAGAATCCACCAAACTCGTGTTTACCGGAGACTTGGGCATGAAGAATAAGCCTATTCTACGGGATCCCACTGTTATCAAAAAAGCAGATTTCGTAATCATGGAGGCCACTTATGGGGACCGGATTCATGCAGAGGATTCGACGAGCATCAATAGAATGATCGATGTAATTCTAAAGACTGTAGAAAGAGGCGGCAACGTCATCATTCCATCTTTTGCCGTCGGCAGGACACAGGAGCTGATTTACCTTTTCAATCGCTTCTACCAGGAGCATGAAGAGTACAGAGAGGCCCTGGACGATATAATGGTGTACGTAGATAGTCCTATGGCCATATCCGCGACGGAAGTGTTCCGCAGAAATGCACAGGTCTTCGATGAAGAGACGAAATCTTACATACTGAAAGGAACTAACCCTTTGGATTTTAAGAATCTGAGATTCACCAGAACCAGTGAAGAATCCAAAGCCCTGAACCTGGATCCGAAGCCCAAGGTCATAATATCGGCCAGCGGCATGTGTGAAGCTGGACGGATCAAGCACCATCTAAAACATAACCTGTGGAATCCGAAAGCAAGCATCATCTTCGTAGGATATCAGAGTGTGGGCACCCTGGGAAGGTCTATCGTGGATGGAGATAAAACGGTTACCATATTTGGCGAGCGCATTCAAGTGGAAGCGGAAATACATAATTTTCAGGGCTTTTCCGGACATGCGGATAAAGATGGTCTTTTGGAATGGGTGGGAGGTTTTCGAAAACCTCCTCACGAGATCTTTCTCGTGCATGGTGAAGAAAGCGCCAAAAGACAGCTGGCCGAATCCATTCGAGAGATTTACGGTTATCAGTGCATAGATGTGCAGCAGGTGTCGGAGTACAATCTCTCAAAGGACGGAGCCGTTACTCGGGAGGATATTGAGACGAGACTTGTCAGCCCCGAATCCATATGGGCAATCAAAAAGAAATTATATAATGTACACGATGAACTTGTAAAAGTACTGTACAATACGCAACTTGCCGTTACCGGTTTATCGCCTGAACAGGTGGCGGAAATAAATAATCTTATTCTTGAGATTGAAAAGAACATCCTAAACTTGGGTTCCGTGGTAACTCGCGAGGGAGATCCTTACGTACAACGGGGAAGAGACTTGATTAAGGATAGTAACGTCTTCACAGCCTGTGAAGTATAACGAAATGCCGCCGCATGGCGGCATTATTATAATTGAGAAATCTGTATCAATTTTGCTTCAATAATTTGCTTATATATGTTATACTATTCTTGATCGTCTGTTGTTTTTATCTTTTTTTTGTCTATTGTTTGAAAGTCAAAGGGGGCTGCTATGTCATTATTAGGAGATATCGCACCGAGCGTACAGCAAGTTGCGGAGGCAATTGCTATTGCAGTGGGTGTGGAAGTGGAAATAGTCGATAATGAACTAACCATTATCGGCGGCACTGCCATATATCAAGATAGAATCGGACAAAAAGAAGAAGGCGGTCGTGTTGACGGAAACTATCTTTATGCCAGGGTAATGCGTACCGGAAAAACGGAATATATCGAGGACGCCATAAATTACGAGTACTATGACAGCGTCGTTCCGGAGGGTGGCGAGCGAGAACTGGCTGAAATCTGTACACCGATCAAGCTGGGTGATCAAGTCCTGGGCGTCATCGGCATGGTGGCCATAAACGAGCAGCAGAAGGCCATACTTCTGGATAAAACGAGAAGAATGGTGGGCTTTGCAGAGAAAATGGCAGATTTATTGGCTGCAAAGGCGGCCCAACAGGAGATGCTGGAAAAAAGCGAAGCGCTTCTAAACGAAGTCACAACAGTGCTTGAAACTACCCATGAGGGGATATTTGCCATCGACAAAAAAGGTTATATACTGCGATGCAACAGTGTGGCCGAAACTCTGTTTAATACGACCAAGTCGGATCTCGTAGGCAGCCATATCAGTAAATTTATGCGAGGCTCTCCCGCATTAGAGGTGTTGCGCACCGGTGTGGGATATACGGAAAATGAAGAAATCTACTCCACCGATACGGACAAGCTTCACTTCATCGTAACCGCAAAGCCCATGATGCAGGATGGAGAGATAATCGGAGCTGTAATATGCTTCAGAGACATTATGGAAGCGCAGAAGCTCGTGTATAATATAAAGAATCGAGCTTATAAATACACCTTCAATGACATCATCGGGAACAGCGAGCCTATTCGCAGGGCAATTAACCAAGCCATTCTCACAGCTCGAGGGAATTCTACCGTGCTGATAACGGGAGAAAGCGGGACGGGCAAGGAGATGTTTGCGAAGGCTATTCACTATGCCAGCGCCAGGTCGAAAGGTCCTTTCATTACCGTTAATTGCGGTGCGATTCCTGAAAATCTATTGGAAAGCGAACTTTTCGGTTATGAAAAAGGAGCTTTTACCGGCGCCAGCGACAAAGGGAAGGCAGGAAAATTTGAGTTGGCCAACGGCGGCACCATTTTCCTCGACGAAATCGGAGATATGCCCCTTCACCTCCAGGTAAAAATTCTCCATGTCCTGCAGAATATGCGGTTTGAGCGGGTAGGCGGCAACAAGACAATAATCGTCGATATACGGGTCATTGCAGCGACAAACAAGGATCTTGAGCAGATGATTCGTGAAGGCGCGTTTCGAGAGGATTTATATTACCGACTTTCAGTTATTCCTCTTAACATACCACCGCTGCGTGAAAGAAAAGAAGACATCAAAATGCTGATGTATCATTTTCTTGAAAAATACAATAACTTCATGAATAAGCGAATCACCGGATTTTCTCCGGAAGTAGAAGCTATATACAGAGAATACGATTGGCCGGGAAACGTGCGTGAGTTGGAGAATGCGGTAGAGTATGGCGTAAATATGGCTTTCGGGGATCAAATCGGAATAGACGCTGTACCTGCCAGATTGCTTAAATCTGACAAGAGTACGATACAGACCAACGATTCCCTGACTCTCGGCGAACAAATAAAGCTCGTAGAAAAGGAAATCATATCCAACAAACTGAAAAAATACGGCACTTCCGGCAGTGCCAAGGATAAGGTGGCCAAGGAACTCGGATTATCGAGAGCGACTCTTTACAGAAAACTGGCCGAGCTGGGTATTCAGCATTAACACTGTAAAGAAAGGCATTGATACGGAGATCGGGCATAGAAATATGAAGGAAGTATAAAGACAAGACATAATTTCGGTATAAAAATTGCATATATAATGAGCGGGATGAATAATCTGCCTAAACCGCAGAATGGATAAATTATAAGGAGGAAAGCATATGTTGAGAAACGCATTACCGAAAATCGTTACGCCCCTTCCCGGACCGAAGGCGAAGGAAATCATCGAAAGACGGGCCAAAGCAATGCCCGATGCCATCAGATGCATTTACCCCTGCGTCATCAAGAGGGGCGAAGGTGCCATGTTTGAAGATGTGGATGGGAACATTATTTTAGACTGGGTAGGCGGAGTCGGTGTTCTCAATATCGGTTACAGCAATGAGAAGGCCATTGAAGCCGTAAAAGCTCAGAGTGAAAAATATTTCCACTCGATGATGAACATTACTACACATGAAGGCTATATCAAGCTGGCAGAGAAATTAAATGAAATCGTTCCTGTAAAAGGCGAAACCAGGAAAACAATGCTTGTAAACAGCGGTGCTGAAGCAGACGAAAACGCCGTTAAAATAGCGAAAAGCTATACAGGAAGACCCAATATCATCGTATTTACCGGTGCTTTCCACGGCAGAACAACTCTTACCATGGCTATGACTGCGAAGAAGGCATATGCTGTAGGAATGGGTCCATTCCCCGACGGTATTTACAGAGCAGAGTTCCCCTATCTCTACAGAGCACCGGGCGAAATGACCGAGGAGGAAGCTATCCAGTATTATGTGGAAAAGCTGGAGCAAGTATTTATAGACGCGTCACCGGCTGAATACGTTGCCGCTATCGTCGTTGAGCCGGTTCAGGGTGAAGGTGGATTTGTGCCGGCACCCATCGAATGGGTTAAAGCAGTAAGAAAGATCTGCGACGAAAAAGGCATCCTGCTGATTGCAGACGAAGTACAGACCGGATTCGCAAGAACAGGCAGAATGTTTGCGACGGAGTACTGGAAGGAAGCGGGGGCCGCTCCCGATATCATCACACTTGCTAAGTCCATTGCCGGCGGAATGCCTTTGAGTGCGGTGGTTGCAAGAACAGAAATAATGGACGGAGTTACACCCGGCACCATCGGTGGTACATACTGCGGAAATGCAGTTTCCTGTGCTGCAGCTCTTGCCGTCATCGAAGAGATGGAAAAGGAAGATTATCCTGCTAAGGCAAGAAAGATCGCGGAAAAAGTCATGGCCAGATGGAACGAATGGAAAGAAAAGTACGAAGTGGTGGGCGACGTTCGCGGCTTAGGCTGCATGGCAGGTATCGAATTTGTTACAGATAAGAAATCAAAGACACCCAATGCCAAGATCGTAAACGACATCGTGGATTACGCAATACAGAAGGGCTTGCTGCTGGAGAATGCCGGAACATACGGCAACGTAATCCGTTTCCTCACCCCGCTTTGCATCACCGATGAGCAGCTGGAGGCAGGATTGCAGATTTACGAAGAAGCGATTAAAGCCTGCATGTAATCAGATCGGTATAAAGAAGAGACTTATATGCATAACACAACCGGCCACGGAATTCATCCGTGGCCGGCCTGTCTATATAAGCTTTTAGCGTTTTATTATTCCAAATCTCTGAAGTTGAACTTTTTAGCCCCTGAAGCGTAATCGCTTACCACGTGACCGTTTCCGTACAATCTGTATTTATATGTTACAAGCCCGTCCAGCCCGACGGGGCCCCTGGCATGAAGTTTTACTGTGCTTACGCCCACTTCTGCTCCGAAACCGTAACGGTAGCCGTCTGCGAATCTTGTGGAGCAGTTATGATATACGCCTGCGCTGTCTACCAACAGCATGAATTTTTCCACAGATTCCGGATTTTCTGTGATGATGCTGTCGGTATGATGGGAACCGAAGCGGTTAATATGGGAAATGGCTTCGTCTATATCTTCCACTATTTTGATTGAAATAACAGTGTCAAGATATTCAGTTGTCCAATCCTGATCCTTGGCCGGTTCACAGTCCACCAGCTCTCGCACTTCGGGACAGCCTTTCACGATAACGCCTTTTTCTTCCAGCTTCGAAACGAGGGAAGGTATCAGTTTTTCTGCAGCAGCCTTGTGGACGAGAAGGGTTTCCACCGCATTGCATACAGCGGTGTATTGAGTCTTTGCATCTACTATTACAGGCAAAGCTTTCTCCAGATGGAAATCTTCATCCACATAAATATGGCAAATCCCGTCGGCATGGCCCATGACAGGGATTTTCGTATTGTTCATAATATACTGGACGAATTCATTGGATCCCCTGGGTATGAGAAGATCGATATTTTCGTTGCATTTAAGCAGGCTGTCGATGTCAGCGCGGCTCTCAACCAGCGTGAGAAACCCTTCGGGAAGCCCCGCGTCCATACCGGCAGCGAAAATAGCATCATAGAGTGCTTTGTTGGTTTCCGCAGCCTCGCTTCCGCCTTTCAATATGGCACAGTTGCCGCTTTTCAAACAAAGGGTGGCAATTTGGACCAGCGCATCCGGCCTTGACTCAAAAATGACGCCAATAACTCCGATAGGACAGGTGACTTTGTGAAGAACCAATCCTTGGTCCAGCTCTCTCTTTAATAGAGTCTTGAAAAGCGGATCCGGCAGTTTCAGAAGGCTTTCTATGCCGGTCAGGCATTCATCCAGCTTTGCCTGATCGAAACGCAAGCG
>DGEG01000044.1:0-139 GCA_002385825.1 Firmicutes bacterium UBA3932
CGGCGGATTTATACCAGGTATCAGGCCCGGGAGATCCACGGTTGAATATTTAAACAAGGTAATGACGAGAATCACCTTTGCAGGTGCTGTTTTCCTCGCTGCTGTAGCCACATTACCCACACTGATTCAGGAGTTTACC
>DGEG01000044.1:559-22615 GCA_002385825.1 Firmicutes bacterium UBA3932
GTGGAACAGCAATAGAAAGAAGGGAGACAATTGTATAGGCTGATTTTGTTAGGTCCTCCGGGAGCCGGAAAAGGAACGCTGGCAAGCGCCTTATCCGTTAAATTCAATGCACCGCACATTTCCACAGGGTCCATCTTTCGCAGAAATATCAAAGAAGGAACACCTTTGGGGATGCGGGCCAAGGAATTCACGGACAGGGGAGAACTGGTTCCCGACGAGATCGTCATCGATATCGTGACGGCACGTTTAAAGGAGGAGGACACTGCCGAGGGCTTCTTATTGGATGGTTTCCCCCGCACAGTCCACCAGGCGGAAGAATTGGATCGGTTCCTGGAATCCCTAGGCCGGCCCATCGATAAAGTCATCGATCTGGTAGCGGATGAAGAGCTGTTGATGCAGCGAATGATCGGCAGGAGGGTCTGTAAATCCTGCGGTAAGATTTATCATGTGATTACCATGCCGACGAAGCGGGAAGGAATCTGTGATGTCTGCGGCGGAGAGACCTACCAGAGAGCCGATGATACGGAAGAGACGGTACGACATCGATTTGAAGTGTACCAGTCTCAGACAGCGCCCTTGATTGAGTATTATCGCAATGCAGGCAAGCTTCTTCCCGTCGATGGATCGGGCACGCCGGAAGACACTTTGAAAGCGACGCTTTCCGCGTTGGGTGTATAAAATGATCATAATCAAGTCAGAAGACGAGATTGAAATAATGAAGATGGCAGGGACCGTAATCGCTCAGATACTTCATGACCTTTCCCGGATCATTCAACCGGGCATAACCACTCAAGAACTGGATGATTTCGTGGAGCAGAGCATCTTGAAAAACGGCATGATTCCGGCTTTTAAAGGTTATAACGGATACCCTGCAAGCGCCTGTATTTCCGTAAACGACGAGGTGGTGCACGGAATCCCTTCCAGGAAGCGCAAGCTTCGCGAAGGCGATATTGTGAGCGTGGATGCAGGAACAATATACAAAGGATATTACAGTGATGCGGCCAGAACTTATCCGGTAGGAAAGATTGATGAGGCGGCAGAGCGGCTGATCGACGTTACCAGGGAAAGCTTTTATGAAGGGCTTAAGTTCTGCAAACCGGGATACCGGCTTTCCGACATATCCCATGCCATCCAGCAGCACGTTGAAGGCAACGGTTTTTCCGTAGTGCGAGATTACGTAGGACACGGCATAGGTAAAGCCATGCACGAGGATCCGCAGATTCCAAACTACGGAATTCCGGACAGGGGCCCCAGGTTGACACCGGGAATGGTTTTTGCCATCGAACCCATGGTCAACGAGGGGGGCTGGCAGGTAAAAGTGCTGCCCGACGGATGGACGGTTAAAACGGAGGACGGCAAGCGCTCCGCCCATTATGAGAATACCGTTGTCATCACAGAAGGAGAACCTTTGATATTGACAACGCTGAGCATAGTGGAAGGATTCTAGTAAGGGGGTGTGTTTATGGCGAAAAAAGATGTAATTGAAGTTTTCGGTACCGTGACGGAAGCACAGCCAAATGCCATGTTCGTAGTTCAGTTGGAAAACGGCCATGAAGTGCTTGCACATATTTCAGGAAAGATTCGTATGAACTTTATCAGGATCTTGCCCGGAGACAGGGTCAAGGTAGAATTGTCTCCCTATGACCTCACCAGGGGAAGAATTACCTGGAGAGATAAATAGCGATAATAAACCCATAGCGTTGTGTGCGAGATTATAGCCGGCAGCAGCGCGAGTTAGGAGGGAAAGAAAGAATGAAAGTAAGAGCTTCTGTAAAACCAATTTGTGAAAAATGCAAGGTTATTAAGAGAAACGGAAAAGTCATGGTGATCTGCCAGAATCCAAAGCACAAGCAGACCCAAGGCTAATAAACAGCGGCATAAAGCTTACTATTGATCTTAGTCAGCAATGTTTCTGTTGGGAGCGGCTGAGTTTTCCTGCCGTGAGGTAGCGAAACGACCGACAGGGCATTCATATATTATATTATTTTGAGTATAGAGTATTTACCAGCATCCGTTGACAAGTGCAATGCTGTTTGTATTTGTCAACGGGTGCTGAGCAAACAAGAAGGAGGAAAGTATATGGCTCGTATAGCCGGTGTCGACTTACCGAGAGACAAAAGAGTAGAAATCGGACTCACCTATATATACGGCATTGGCAGGACTACATCCCTTGAGATCTTGAAAAAGGCAGGGATAAGTCCCGACGTCAGAGTAAAGGATCTCTCTGAAGAAGAAGTAGGTGCGATAAGAAAGATTATCGATTCCGAATATCATGTTGAAGGTGATCTAAGAAGAGAAGTTTCACTGAACATCAAGCGGCTGATGGAAATCGGTTGCTACAGGGGAATCAGGCATAGAAGAGGTCTTCCTGTCAGAGGACAGAACACGAAGACCAACGCAAGAACTAGAAAAGGCCCGAAGAAAACTGTGGGCAGAAGTAAGAAGAAGTAAGGGAGGTTGAGACGATGGCAAAGCAAGTAAGAAAGACAACTCGTACCAAAAGAAGAGAGCGCAAAAACGTCGAACGCGGCCAGGCTCATATCCAGTCAACCTTCAACAATACTTTGGTGACGCTCACAGATCTCAGTGGCAATACCCTTTCATGGTCCAGTGCAGGATCCCTTGGTTTTAAAGGATCCAGAAAATCCACTCCTTATGCCGCGCAGATGGCAGCGGAGGAAGCAGCAAAAGCTGCCATGGAGCATGGACTGAAAACGGTGGAAGTATACGTTAAGGGACCGGGATCCGGTCGTGAAGCGGCGATCAGAGCGCTGCAAGCCGCAGGGCTGGAGATCAATATGATCAAGGACATCACACCGATCCCACACAACGGATGCAGACCGCCGAAGAGAAGAAGAGTTTAATGAAAGGGAGGTGTCATTAGAATGGCTAGATATACAGGACCTTCTTGCAGATTGTGCAGAAGGGAAGGACAGAAGCTGTTCCTTAAGGGAGAAAGGTGTTACAGCACCAAATGTGCCGTTGATAGACGGAGCTATGCACCGGGACAGCATGGACAGAGCAGAAGGGTAAAAATCACGGAGTATGGACTCCAGCTTCGGGAGAAGCAGAAGGCTAAGAGATTTTATGGGCTGATGGAAGCGCAGTTCCGTAATTACTTTGACAAAGCATCTAAGAAGGCTGGACTCACGGGTGAAAACCTGCTCATAATGCTGGAGACCAGGTTGGACAATGTGGTCTTCCGCATGGGATTTGCTTCATCAAGAAAAGAAGCAAGGCAGCTTGTGACTCACAATCACTTTACGGTAAACGGTAAGAAGGTAAACATTCCGTCTTACCAGGTATCTGCCGGTGATGTGATTAAAGTGAGAGAGAAGAGTGCTTCTTCCCCGAAGTTCAAAGAAATAAGAGATATGTCTATCAGCACTCCATCTTGGATCAGTGTCGATACGGATAAGCTTGAGGGCAAAGTTTTATCATTGCCTCTCAGAGAAGAAATTGATACTCCTGTTGCTGAGCATCTCATCGTTGAGCTCTACTCCAAGTAATTGGAGGGTGTCATTTCGGAATCCTTTCCAGGTTCCGAAATGGCTGGTCTGAGAAAAGGAGGGGTTTACAATGATAGAAATTGAAAAGCCGACAATCGAGTGCGTGGTTCCCGAAGATCAGAGCAACTACGGCAAATTTATCGTAGAACCTTTGGAGCGGGGATACGGAACTACTCTAGGAAACAGCCTGAGAAGAATTCTTTTGAGCTCGCTTCCCGGTGCTGCTGTGACTTCCGTTAAAATAGATGGGATCCTTCACGAATTCTCCACCATTCCCGGTGTGAAAGAAGATGTGACGGAGATCATATTGAACTTAAAGAAGTTGGCAGTGCGGATTACGGACAATGATAACACTAAGAGAGTGATTATAAATGCTGTGGGACCAAAAGAAGTCGTTGCAGGCGATATCATTGCGGACAGCGGTTTAGAGATATTCAACAAGGACTTGCACATTGCCACCCTTGAAGAAAATGCTTCTCTTATGATGGAGATCAACATTTCCAAAGGCAGGGGCTATGTGTCGGCTGAACAGAATAAATACGAGAACATGCCGATTGCCATGATTCCGGTAGACTCCATTTTTACACCTGTAACTAAGGTCAATTTCCAGGTGGAGAACACCAGGGTCGGACAGATTACCGACTTTGACAAGCTGATTTTAGAAGTTTGGACGGATGGCAGCATAACGCCTCAGGAAGGCGTCGCTATCGGTGCAAAGATCATGCAGGAACACTTGAAGTTGTTCATTGACCTGACGGATAGCATGGATTCAGTGGAGATTCTTGTGGAAAAAGAAGAAGACAAAAAAGAAAAAGCTCTGGAAATGACCATAGAAGAGCTGGAGCTTTCGGTTCGTTCTTTCAACTGCCTGAAGAGAGCGTCTATAAATACGGTGGAAGAACTGACTCAACGTACGGAAGAGGACATGATGAAGGTCCGCAATCTGGGCAAGAAATCTCTGGAAGAAGTCAAGAGCAAATTGGCAGAGCTGGGACTCAGTCTGAAACCCAGCGACGAATAGAAACGATAGAAATCGGGATAGGGGCTTCTGCCTGAAGCCCATTGACAACAGCAAATAAGGAGGTTAAGCATATGCCTGGTCATAGAAAATTAGGCAGGCCGACCGCACATAGAAAGCTAATGCTCCGCAACCTGGTCACCGATCTGCTTCGCGAAGGCAGAATAATGACTACCGATTCCAAGGCAAAGGAAGCCAGGAAGATCGCGGAAAAGATGATTACTCTTGGCAAGCGCGGCGACCTGCATGCGAGAAGACAAGCTTTGGCCGTAATTTTCGACGAGGACGTGGTCAAGAAGCTTTTTGACGAAATCGCTCCCAAATATGCGGAAAGAAACGGCGGCTATACCAGAATTCTCAAGCTGGGCCCCAGACAGGGCGACGGTGCGGAACTCGTATTTCTCGAACTGGTATAAATGGAAACATAAAAAAGCTGAGGCAAACAGTACCTCAGCTTTTAATTTTTTTGTATTGGCATCTCTATTCGGGGAAGATGCTCTTCCCCGAACCCCATGGGCCGCAGTTTCAAATCCTGTTCTTGCCTAAAATAAAAACCTGGACACCGAAAGGTAACCAGGTTTTTTATATGGTCGAGGTGACAGGATTTGAACCTGCGGCCTCTACGTCCCGAACGTAGCGCTCTACCAAACTGAGCCACACCTCGGCTCGACACTTAAATATAATACCGTCTTTCCTTATCCTTGTCAACGAGAAAACATAGGAAGATGGCGCATGGGGCAAAGGATGGTCGTTTACGTTTTTATAGCATGGTAGCCGCACACCTCTATTACCTCTCCCGGGGCATTATGGGGGAAGTGTTTTTCTCCTGGCGTAGTTTCGCCCACGTTTTTTGCTTCTGTTACTTTGATGTTTTCTTGGCCCCAACTGTGCTTTAATCCTGCAAAAGTCATTTTTTCCGGTGAAAAATCGGGATGATCTTTCTTGAAGTTTTGGATGCTTTTCGGTGCACGCTTGTAGGAAGTGAAAATACCTACTATTTCTGCTCTTTTTTTAAGGAGAGGTGAAATTTTATCCGTAGAGAAACTATTGTATGTAAAAAGGCAATTCACCGTTGAATAATCGTCGATGTAAAAATCCACCGTCTCGCGTTTTATCGGGATGTTTTCAGGCTTACCTACAACAAATACAAAAGTGAAATCCCTGGAAGATAAGTATTTCTTCAGCTTGCGTATTCGTTTCAGGGAAGGATCCATGATGATGTAAGTGTTGTTCTTTCCAAGTTTACCTATGTATTCAAGCAAGAAGTTGAACGTAAAGGGGCCGGTCATGAAGAAGGTACCTTCGTTTAATGAGCCCATTATGCGGTGATACATCCAGACATAGGCTTTTGTAATCAACTTTCTGTAAGTAGGGCTGAATTGATCCTTCATGGCCATTACGGATTCCACATTTTCAAAAGCCCGAAATGGCGTATCTTCACTGAAATCCTGACAGAGGATAATACCGTCGGTAATGGTGGCGGAATAAGAACATTCGCATGAGAGGATGCCTTTTTGTATATTCCCTTTAGAAAGACTGGCCGAGTCCAATCGCAGCGGGACCTGACAACTGGGACAGTACAAGTAAGGAATGAATAAGAACGGCACGCCCGCCGGGGCTGCATCGACGGGAGCAAAGTCTTGAAGCTGTTCGATTTCTTTTTCGATTTCATCGATGCATTGAGCCAGTTTATCCCTCTCCTGAATGAGGCTGTCCCTTTTGTTTCGCATCATATCCGCACAGACTTCCAGTACGATCTCATCCTGAAAACGCGATGCCTTTTCCAAAAAGAACAGCAGTTGAATTTCCTCCAGAGAAAAATAATACTTTTTGTATTTCAATATTTTCTCCATATCGGCAACGCATTCTTTGTCGAAGGAATATTGACCGCCTTTCCGAGTCGGAGTCAAAAGTCCGTTATCGATATAGAACCTTATGGTACTGGTGTTCAGATTGAATTTTTGTGCAAAGGTTCCTATTTTCATGGCAACCTCCCTCCAATACTGGAAAGACCTGGACTGTACTTTAAGTATAAGCATATAGGGTTTTTTAGTCAATCTAAGGATACATTTCTGCTTTGTTAAACAAATACTGAATCCAACTTGACCTTTTTTGAAATTTGTGGGTTGTCGTTCATCATAGTTCATGACGTAGTATAAAATCGACAAGAAAGATAGTACTTTTCTCAGAAGTAAAAATAAAAAGTGAACGGTGATTTTGAAAGGAGGAAAATGGAATGAAGAGGATCGTTGTAACGAACAATAAGCGGGTCAAGGCCCAGTACGCGGATAAAGCGGAAGTAATTTATCTCGACAATGCAACCGGGCTGGATGTTCTAGAGGCAGGAAAGCGTGTCGCCTCTGAAGGCGGACGTCTGCTGCTTGACCCCACCAGATTTAAGGGATATTACAAATCCCTGGTATTCTTCAAAGAAGCCCACAAGAATGCGCCGGAAGAGAAGAGCGTTGCAGTTATCGATGAATGCATCGAAGATGCTAAAAAGAACGGAAGCGACAAGGAACCCATTCTTGCGGGAATATTCCAGAAGAAGGATCTGGAAATCGTGAAGAAAATTCTTGCATAATCGGAAGAACGACGGCGAACAGTAATAGAGTACGGACATTGAGCACCACCTAAAAAAATTAAGGATATTTCACTACAAGGGGAAGCCTCTGCATTGCAGGGGCTCCTCCTTTTTTAATTATTAAAAATTTTTGGTTGTAATATGTTCTTTGCACAGTGGAATATTAGTACTGTCAGCATATAATACAATGAGGAGCAAGGAAACAAAATGAAACTGCATCGATATCTCGGCTGTGTGTATGATCTATATTTTGAAGAAGTGGATATTCGATTTTTAGTCCATAAGTCTTTGATCGATGAGGAGACCAGGAATCTCCTGCTCTTCTATGTCATTACAGGTCATGCGCCTGAAGGAATCCGGGTGGAGGCGGAGGACAATGTGCTGTGCTTTGCCCCTGAGTCCGAGAATGTGGACTTTTCTTCCGACAACAAAGATTACCTTTGGTTTGCTCTTTAATTTCAATCCTCAACTATTATTATCAAGTCTGTAATAGCGGCTTTTCCTTGAATTCCGATTCCCGATAGAGTATAATTAAGTACTGTTAAATTATAGTGTTCCGCCCAAAGATATCACGAATGCAGGAGGGCTGTCGGATGTTCAGAACCGCAGCGATTGTATTTATTTCATTGATGTTAATCTTTTTCACGTTCGGCTGTGGAACGGACCAGGAAAAGATTCTAACCGATTTTACAGATCTACTATCGGATAAGGCCACAGCGGAGAACATTCACACCATAGCCGATTTCTTGGATGAAAACATCGCAGAAGTGGATGGAGAGACCGCAACCCAAATGATCAGCGCTTATCGAGAATATCTCTTGAATTACATCATACAAAACGAAGACAAGATGACGGTACAGGAGCTCAGTGTTTATTTTGATGAGGAATCGGGGCTTATCGACACGGAAAAAATACAGAACAGCGAATTCAAGGATTACTATGAGCATATCAAAGCAGGTTGTCTCATGGTGTTGATGCGGGAAGGTACTCCCGTTTTAAAGGTAGACCACAACAAACTCCTTGAAAAATATGGAGACTATATATCAGAGCCTACTAAGGCTCTCTATCAATTTGAAGCGGAGTTAACCGAAAAACCCACTTCCCAAAATGCCACACTGGCAGTGGGCTGGGATGAACTGCTTGAAAGAACCTTCATTGCAGAAAAGCTGTTGCGAGATTATCCCGAAGAGGAGCATATAACTGCAGATGCAATGTGGATCTATACATCCCACCTCAATACACTGTTGATGGGAACCACAAATACGCCGATTTTTGATTATGCCACAAAGGAGTTTTCCGAACCGGCAAAAACTGCATACCAAAATTTTATGCTATCTGAACCGGATGCTGTATTGACCTGGGTTTTGAAAGAATATTTCACGTATTTAAACAGCATCGACTACACATTGGATTTCAACGATAGTACCATGAGCAAAGTATTTTTCGATACATGCGATTGGCTGGTATCGGAAGCGGAAAAGAGGGTGAGAGAATAATTGGACCCCATCATTCGTATAGAAGACCTGGTATTTCAATACAAGAAGGAAGACACGGCGGATGTAGAGCTTGCAGTGGACCAGGTAACTCTACATTTTGCTCCTGGAAGCTTTAACGCTATTATCGGAAGAAACGGATCGGGGAAATCCACCCTGGCTAAAAACATAAACGGCCTCTTGATACCTACGGAAGGAGTTGTTTATGTCAAAGGTTGGAATACGGCGGACCCGGATAAGATTTGGGAGATCAGACAATCGGCGGGCATGGTTTTTCAAAACCCCGACAATCAACTGGTATCTTCCATAGTGGAAGATGACGTGGCTTTCGGACCTGAGAACCTGGGAGTGGAACCGGGTGAAATCCGAAAGAGGGTGGACGAATCCCTGTATGCTGTAAACATGTACGAGGAGAGAAAGAAAGCCCCCCATTTGCTTTCCGGAGGCCAGAAGCAGAGGATTGCCATAGCAGGCGTAGTGGCCATGCGGCCCGAGTGCATCATCTTTGATGAGCCTACGGCTATGCTGGATCCTCACGGCAGGCAGGAGGTTATGGATATTATCAAAAAACTCCATAGGGAAGGAATCACCATCGTGCTCATCACCCACTTCATGGAGGAAGCGGCTATGGCTGAGCGGGTAATCATCATGGATAAGGGAAAAGTGATGCTGGACGGGAGCCCCCGTCAGGTTTTTCCCAAAGTGGAGGAGATCCGGAGCATGAATTTAGATGTTCCTTTTGCCGTAGATCTGGCAGACCGGCTGCGGCGCAGGGGCATTCCCGTTCCTCCAGAAATAATAAATGACGAAGAAATGGTGGATTTTCTATGCCAATACAAGTCAAAAATCTGACGCACATATATAGTGAAGGTATGCCCTATCAGACGGTAGCCCTTGAAGATATCAGTTTTGAAATCGACGATGGAAGCTTCGTCGGCATTATCGGTCACACGGGATCAGGGAAGTCTACCCTGATTCAGCATTTAAACGGTCTTTTGAAGCCCAAATCCGGCTCCATAATCGTGGACGGGGTGGATATAACGGATCCTTCCGTAAGTCTGAGGGATATACGCAAGACCATCGGACTCGTGTTTCAGTATCCGGAATACCAGCTCTTTGAGGAGACGGTGGAAAAGGATGTGGCATTTGGCCCTCAGAATCTGGGATTGCCGGAAGAAGTGGTGTCGGAAAGGGTAAAAGAAGCTCTTGAATTGGTGGGGCTTTCCTATGAAAAAATTGGGAAGCGTTCCCCCTTCGATCTTTCCGGCGGGCAGAAAAGACGAGTTGCCATAGCCGGAGTCATCGCCATGAAACCGAAGGTGCTCATACTCGACGAGCCCACCGCCGGACTCGACCCGAAAGCGCACAAAGATATACTTCGGCTTATCCGCAACGTTCAACGAGAAGAAAAAATTACGATTATTCTGGTTTCCCACAATATGGGAGATATAGCCGCTCTGTCGGAAAAGGTGCTGGTTATGCACAAAGGACGTCTGGTCATGGAAGGAACGCCCAGGGAGGTGTTCTCCCGTGCTGAACAGCTGATGAGCATAGGCTTGCAGTTGCCTCCCGCTTTGCAGTTTACGGAGGCTTTAAGACAGAGAGGAATAGAATTGTCAGGAATGCCCCTCACCATCGATGAGGTGGAGAGGGAAATTGCCGCTTGGATTGGAAAGAAAGAAATATGATAAGGGATATCACGTTAGGACAATATTATCCTGGAGATTCGTGGATTCAAAGGCTTGACCCCAGAACAAAGATCCTGTGTACTTTTGCATATATAATTTCGCTTTTTTTAGTCAGGGACTTCATCGGATTTGCCTTTGTAGTTTTTTGCCTGGGTCTTGTAATCTTCTTTTCAAAGGTGCCTCTCAAGTTTATTTTCAGAGGACTGAAACCCATTTTTTTCATAATCCTGTTCACTTTTACAGTGAATATGTTTATGACCAAGGGAGAACCATTGGCAAGGATCTGGTTTTTGACCGTTACGAAAGAAGGCCTGTACAACGCTTTCTTCATGGGGCTCAGGTTGGTGCTTCTGATCATAGGCTCTTCCATGCTTACCCTGACTACGAAGCCCATCAACCTTACCGACGGTATCGAGCGCCTGTTGTCGCCCTTGCGTAGTGTAGGCGTGCCTGCCCATGAATTGGCCATGATGATGACCATCGCGTTGCGGTTCATACCTACTCTCTTGGAAGAGACGGATAAAATAATGAAGGCCCAGATGGCCAGAGGAGCCGACTTTGAGACGGGAAACCTGCTTTGTCGAGCAAAAAGCCTGATTCCTTTACTGGTCCCGCTGTTTATCAGCGCATTTCGCATTGCTCAAGATCTTGCCTTGGCCATGGAGGCGAGATGCTACCGGGGAGGCGATGAGCGGACCCGTATGAATCCTATGCATTTTCACTGGAGCGATGCTGCAGCGGGACTGTGCATGGTCGGATTTATTGCGCTTATAATCATACAATCCCGCATTTTATAACTGCAAGGAGTAGTTACTGTGAGATCGAAATATCTGGTACAAGGCGCAGTGATAGCAGCTGTATATACTGCCGTTACCCTGCTTTTGATGCCACTATCCTACGGGGTTATGCAGATTCGTGTATCGGAAGCGTTGACTGTTCTTCCGGCCCTCACTCCTGCTGCAATTCCCGGGTTGTTTGTAGGTTGTCTCGTGTCCAATATGCTGGGGCCTTACGGTGTGATCGATATGGTATTGGGAAGCACGGCGACTTTGCTTGCAGCAATCGGTTCGTACAAATTGCGAAAAAGAGCTTTTTTAGTCCCGCTGCCTCCGGTTTTGGCAAACGGACTTATAATCGGTCCAATGCTTTATTATGTATATGCAGTGCCCGTTCCCTTTTGGGCATGCATTTTCTGGGTGGCATTAGGAGAAGCTATAGCCTGCTATGTGATAGGATTTCCCCTTTTGAAATACTTGAGCAAGCGAAGCTCGATTTTCGGGTAGCAGAAAATGAAGAGGAACCGTTGGTTATTCATAATTATTCTGATATTGCTCGCGATCATTATCGTTTTTGCGTCTTTATTGGAACATCGTGAATCGAAGCTTGCGTCGAGCGATCCTTATCTCACTGAAGCCAAAGAAGTTTATGAACAAAGAACTTCTGAAGGTGAGGCGGACCATGAACTCCAAGCTGATCCCGGTGAAGTGCTGGCTGTGGAGGAAAGGATTCTGGAACCTTCTTTTCCCGTGGCTCTCGCTTATGATAAGTACCTGACCACTTATACCTATTTCTTTGTAGGTGAGGATTCCGTCATCATACGTCAAGGCCCTTCGTTTGCAGAACCCATTCTCCGAAAGGCTGAATATGGGGAACGGCTTAATTACCTGGAAACCGTTTACGTGGCCGCTGATGACGGAGGTACGGAGCAATGGCATCACATAATCTGGGAAGAGGATGGGGAAAAGCGGTTCGGCTTTATTCACGGTTCTGACGCAACGGAACGCCTGTATCAGTTTGACAAGATGGAAGAGGCTGTAAAAAAGGCAGAAGCTTATGCAGAAAGAGGTGAACTTACTTACATCAGCAATTATCAGAACCGAAACGGCTATGCGCCGCTTTATAAAGGGAAAACCGTTGACGATAAGGGTAATAGGAGGAGCCAGAGCGCTCCGGGATATCCCAGCCTTAGCCATAAGGAAGATTTCATTTATTTAGGAGACGGGACGCTGGTGCGATATCTTTTCCCCAGCGAAGATTACGCCAGGGTGGAAGTAGTAGCGTCAGGAGAGCGGTATTACGTGCCCCAAAAATACATTCCAAAGGATCATAGGATTCACGACCTTAGGAAGATAATAGTTTTAGACGTGACCAATCAGAACGAAGGGGTATACGAAAAGATAGAAGGGACATGGACACTTATATCTTATACTCAAGCCACCACGGGGAAAGAGGGAAGGTATTCCCAGCCTACGCCTACAGGTTTTTATTTCGGTATAGAACGAAGGCCTTATTTCAGGTATTATGAGGATGGGACCACAAAGATCCAGGGTTATGCCCCTTATGCAATTCGATTTGCCGGAGGCGCTTATATTCACGGGGTGCCTGTGAATTATAAATACCTTGCCGACGGGACGCAGATAACGCCGCCTCATCAGGAATACTCCAAAACCATAGGAACCGTTCCTCTTTCACACAAATGCGTCCGCAATTATACCTCCCACGCAAAGTTCTTATATGATTGGTTTTCCCCGGGAGAGACAGTCGTTATTGTAATCGATTGATGGAAGTTTAGAACTTTCTATCATTCTATTATTGAAGATTTTCATAAATCAAATAAATAAAAAAAGGAGAATTCAAATGATGAATCAAAACACAGTGCTGGCCACAGTTAACGGAAAGGAAATTACGGAACAAGATGTTTATGCGTTTTTAAGTGAGTTGGATCCACAAATTGCAGCGCAATTTAGCTCTCCGGATGGGGTAAAAAGATTAGTAAATGAATTGGTTAACGGGGAGATGCTGTACCTGTATGCCATGGAGAATTCTTATGACCAGGAAGAGGATTTCAAATCGGAGTTAGAAAGGGTAAAAGCGAATATTTTAAAAAAGTATGCTGTAAACAAGATTTTGTCGGAAGTATCTGCCACAGAGGATGAAATCACTCAATTCTATAATGACAATAGTGAGCGCTTCCAAAAGCCTGAGGCTGTCAGGGCAAGCCACATCCTGGTGGATGAGTTTGAAAAAGCTAAAGAAATACAGGACGAAATCCACCAAGGACTGTCCTTTGAAGAGGCAGCCCAAAAATATTCCACCTGTCCCTCCAGGCAAGTCGGCGGAGATTTGGGCGAGTTTGAGAGAGGAAAGATGGTTCCGGAATTTGAGGAAGCAGCTTTTAATTTGAAGGAAGGGGAACTCAGTGAGCCCGTAAAAACTCAATTTGGATATCATTTAATTAAATTGCAGTACAAAAATGAAGCAAGACTGCGTACAATAGACGAAGTGAGAGAACAGATCAAACAGCAAGTGATTCGCGCAAAACAGGAAGAAAAATACTTTAATACGATGGAAGAGTTTAAAAATAGATATAATGTTTCGATAAACATTTAAGGCTAAGGCGTTTTAAGGCTTATTAAGTCTCTGTAATAAGTGTCTGGTGTCAAATGCAAGTATTTAACAATCAATCCTTGCATTTGATGTCAGACACTTTTTAAAGGCTGATAACATTTTTTAAATTATAAGAATTGGGAAATTACAACCGGTTGACGGAATCTCCCGTCTAAACCACCCTGCAATTCATTTTTACTACTTGTAAATTAAACCGCTTTATAATACTATATATAGTAACTGCAATACTAATTATCAACTATACAAAGTATATCGCGGGGTTTTGGGAGGTAAGTACGAAAAACCCATTGACGCAGATCACAGGCAGCAAACAACAAAGCACAACGGGAGGTCAGGGTATGGGAATTAGCAAGATTCAAAAACGCAACGGTGAAATTGTCGACTACAACATTGCAAAGATTAAAAACGCTATCTTTGCGGCAGCCCGGGCCGTAGGCGGACAGGATGAGTTGGAAGCCCAGCGATTGGCGTTGCTGGTGGAGGGAGTGCTTAACGAAACTTATCGGGCAAGTATTCCCACCGTGGAAGATATTCAGGATATCGTGGAAAAAGTTCTGATTGAAGAGGGGCACGCCAAAACCGCCAAAGCTTATATCCTCTACCGGAAGGAGAGGGAGACGCTCCGCACCAACAACCTGTTCATGGATGCCGGACAGGTAATCGAAGAATACATATCCTTGGATGATTGGAGAGTCAACGAGAACTCAAATATGGCTTACTCCCTTCAAGGACTCAACAATCACATCGTAGAGTCCATCACACAAAAGTATTGGCTCAATAAAATTTATAGGAAAGAATTGAGAGATGCCCATATACAAGGTGATCTCCATATCCATGATCTGGGTCTTTTTGCGCCATATTGCTGTGGCTGGGATTTGGAAGACTTCCTGTTAAAAGGGTTCAAGGGCGCAAAAGGCAAGATTGAATCAAGACCGCCAAAACATTTTGAATCCGCCCTCATGCAGCTTGCAAACCTGCTCTTTACCCTGCAGGGGGAAGCGGCGGGAGCCCAGGCCGTTTCCAGCATAGATACATATTTGGCGCCGTTCATTTACTATGACGAGCTTGACTACAAACAGGTAAAGAAAGCGGTTCAACGCTTCATTTACAACCTTAACGTGCCCACCAGGGTAGGTTTTCAAACGCCTTTTACCAATATTACCCTGGATATTGTGCCTCATCCCCTCCTGAGGAACCAGGGAGTGATCATCGGCGGAAAGATGAAGGACAAGACTTACGGCGAGTTCCAAAAAGAGATGGATATGTTCAATACCGCCTATTGCGAGGTCATGATGGAAGGTGACGGAGCGGGCAGGGCGTTCAGCTTCCCCATACCTACCGTCAATATAACAAAGGACTTCCCGTGGGAATCGGAATCCGTGCATATGATCATGGAAATGACGAGGAAGTTCGGCACACCCTATTTCGCAAACTTCATAAATTCCGATCTTTCTCCTGAAGACATCCGGTCCATGTGTTGCCGTTTGAGGCTGGACAATCGGGAACTTCGTCGCCGGGGCGGCGGGCTTTTCGGAGCAAATCCCCTCACCGGATCCATCAATGTGGTGACGCTGAACATGGCAAGAATCGGTTACCTGTCAAAAGATGTTCAGGAATTTAAGGCCAGGGTGCGAAAGCTGATGGAATATGCGAAAGAAATCTGCGATCGCAAACGTGAGATGCTGGAGAAATACATGGAATCAGGCCTGTATCCTTATTCTCGTTTTTACCTGTCCCGGGTTAAAGAGGCAACCGGATCCTATTTCCAAAATCACTTTTCCACCATCGGCATAAACGGCATGAATGAGGCATGTCTCAATCTGTTGGGTGTGGACATCACCACGGAAGAGGGTAACCAGTTTGCCGTGGAGGTCATGGATTATATGAACCGCGTAATTCAGCTGTTCCAGGAAGAATCGGGAACTCTCTGGAATCTGGAAGCTTCTCCGGCGGAAGGAACCAGCTATCGATTCGCAAGACTGGACAAGAAGCTCTATCCCAACATCATCACTGCAGGAAAAGACGAGCCCTATTACACCAATTCAACCCAGCTTCCCGTGGGCGCCACGGACGACATATTCGAGGCGATAGAACTACAGGAAAAGCTGCAGACATCTTATACCGGCGGAACAGTATTCCACGCATTTTTGGGTGAGCAGATTGACAACGCGGAAACCTGCAGTACTGCCATAAAGAAAATCATGGAGAAAACATCCATACCTTATATAACCATCACTCCCACCTTCTCCATCTGTCCCGACCACGGGTACATTGCCGGTGAGAACTTTACTTGTCCCACCTGCGGGAAAGATGCAGAGGTTTGGACCAGAGTCGTTGGCTTCCACAGACCCGTTCAGTCCTGGAACAAAGGAAAGCAGGAGGAATACAAAGAGCGCAAGGAGTTTGATATTGTAGTCAGCCTGAAACATGTTGAACAAGAAGAGCCAAATTCAGCGCAGGAACCCGATCAGGAGATGGAGCTGACAATCACAGCATAACAAGACCGGGAGCGAAAAATGAAAATTGCAGGAATAGTAAAATCATCATTAATCGATTATCCTGGAAAAGCATCCACCGTTTTCTTTCTCGGTGGATGCAACTTTAGGTGCGGTTATTGCCATAATCCGGAATTGGTGCAGGGATACGGCAATGAAATTGATCCTGAAGAACTGTTTGATTTCTTAAAAAAGCGAAAGAGATTTTTGGATGGAGTATGCATTTCCGGTGGAGAACCAACACTACATAAAGAACTGCCGGAATTTGTGAAGGAGATAAAGGAGTTAGGTCTTGCCGTTAAGCTGGACACCAATGGCACCGAGCCGGATATGCTGAGAGACTTGATTGAAAAGGGCCTGGTGGATTATGTGGCCATGGATATCAAGGGCCCTGCCTATAAATACGAGCAGATAGCAAGAAGTCCGGTAAATCTGGGGAATATAAAGGAAAGCGCAAAGCTTCTTACTGATGCCCGGAGCCGGGAAGGGTTTTCTTGCGAATTTCGGACCACCGTATGCAGGGAGCTGCTTTCGGCAGAGGATATAGAAAGGATGATTGCGGAATACCCGGAGGCGCCTCCGTGGTATTTGCAGCGCTTTTATAACCCGGGCAATATTCTGGATAATGAAGGTATCTATTCTGCATACAGTTCGGAAGAAATGGAAGAGCTGGGGAGGCGGTTATGCGTCAACGTAAGGTAAAAAACGAAGCCATAAGATTGGCGGCTGTTGAGTATTTGCAAATAAAAAACGGCCAGGAAATCCTCGGGCGTTGGCGAGATTTCCTGAAAGAAAAAAACCATGACTTTACCGGAGGTATTTTCCTGGAAATAGGTTGCGGGAGAGGGCATTTTCTCGCCTCCATGGGTGAGGCAAATCCCAATCATTTTTATCTGGGAGCAGAGGGAAGAAGCAGCGTAGTGCTTAAGGCTATGGAATTGATTCAGGAAAAAGAGCTTGCCAATGTGCTGTTTATTCCCGAATTCATCTTAGATATAGAAAGCTATTTCGCAGAGGGTGAGCTTACTGGTATTTATCTCAACTTCAGCGATCCCTGGCCGAAGAAGCGGCATACTAAGCGGAGGCTCACCAATAGGAAATACCTTGCCGGATACCGGCATGTCCTTGCGCCGGGCGGCTTTATTGAATTCAAGACAGACAGCGATGAGTTCTTTGATTTTACATTGGAAGAATGCAGCGAGGCGGGACTGACTGTTGAGGAAAGCACAAGAGATCTGCACAATACGGATTTGCCTGCTCGACTGGTCACCACCCAATACGAAGAACTTTTCCGTTCCCTTGGAAAACCTATCCACTATTGCAGGATTCGCGTCTGATTCTTTTGATTTGCGGTCTGTTGCAATTTAAGGTCTGATGCTATAGAATTTTTTTAACAAACAGAAAACGGAGATAATAGCATGTGCTTTACCCATCTGCATACTCATACGGAATACAGTCTTTTAGATGGGGCTGCCGATATTAAATCCTTGGTGGCAAAAGCAAAGGAGCTCAATATGGATGCTCTTGCCATTACAGACCACGGAGTGATGTTCGGCGTCATCGATTTCTATAAAGAGGCAAAAAAGCAAGGTATCAAGCCCATCATCGGCTGTGAGGTCTATACGGCGGCCAGGTCTATGGCGGACAGGGATCCGGAAAAGGACAAACATCAGGGCCATTTGGTGCTGTTAGCAAAAGACCGGCAAGGTTATAAAAACCTGATGAAGATTGTGTCCGCCGGTTATACGAAGGGGTTCTATTATAAACCCAGGGTTGACAAGGAACTGCTTAGACGCTATAGCGAAGGCCTCATAGCTCTTTCCGCCTGCCTGGCGGGAGATATTCCGGCAAAGCTTTTAAACGATGATTACGAAGGGGCAAAAGCCGAAGCATTGGAATATCTTGAGATTTTCGGAGAGGGGAATTTCTACCTGGAGATCCAGGATCAAGGGCTGGAGGAGCAATACAAAATTTTGCCTTACATGAAGCGGTTGCGGGAGGAAACGGGTATTCCTTTTGTGGCGACAAACGACGTTCACTACGTAAACCGGGAGGATGCGGCCCACCACGATATTTTGCTTTGCATACAGACCGGAAAGACGGTGGACGATCAGGACAGGATGAGGTTCCCCAACGACCAATTCTATCTGAAATCCGAAGAAGAAATGGCTCGGCTTTTTTCCGATATCCCGGAGGCCCTGGAAAATACTGCTCGCATTGCAGACGCATGCAACGTGGAATTTCAGTTTGGAGAGCTTCATCTGCCGGAATTTAAGGCACCGGAGGGCAAAACAAACAAGAGCTATCTCCGAGAGCTTTGCATGGCCGGACTTATAGAACGCTACGGTGAGCCGGACACTGCTTTGCTGCAGCGGCTGGAGTACGAACTGAACACGATTGAGTCTATGGGCTATGTGGAGTACTTCCTTATAGTCTGGGACTTCATCAATTACGCTAAGAGCAAAGGAATTATGGTAGGTCCCGGCCGCGGTTCCGCTGCCGGCAGCATCGTTGCATATTGCCTTCACATTACCGACATCGATCCGATCAAATACGGACTCATCTTTGAACGCTTCCTCAACCCGGAGCGCATCAGCATGCCGGACATTGATATTGATTTCTGCTTTGAACGAAGGGGCGAGGTCATCGATTACGTAGTGGAAAAATACGGAGCTGACAAGGTGGCCCAGATCATCACTTTCGGCACCATGAAAGCGAAACAGGCCATTCGGGATGTGGGCAGGGCCATGAACATGAGTTACGCAGAAGTCGATGCCATTGCCAAGAAGATTCCCTTCGACCTGAAAATGACCATCGACAAAGCTTTGGAAATGAATCCGGAGCTTCGGGAGGATTACGATAACAACAAACAGGTGCGCACTCTCATCGATACGGCAAGAGCCTTGGAGGGAAAATCTCGCCACGCCTCGACCCATGCTGCGGGAGTGGTCATTACAAAGGAAAGCATCGATGAGTATGTTCCCTTGTACCTGGCGGAAAAAGGCATCGCGACCCAATTTCCTATGGGCATCATAGAAGAGCTGGGTTTACTTAAAATGGATTTTTTGGGGCTGCGAAACCTGACTGTGATTCGGGACGCTCTGGAAATGATCGAAGCCAATCACGGTGTTCGCATCGATTTTTCGAAAATGGAGTTTGATGATGCGAAGGTTTACGAATTGATAAGCAGTGGCAATACCCTGGGCGTATTTCAATTGGAGAGTTCAGGCATGCTTCAGTTCATGATGAATCTCCGGCCGGATTGCTTCGAAGACATCGTGGCGGGAATATCCCTCTATCGCCCCGGCCCCATGGCTTCCATACCTACATATATCGAAAATAAGAAGAATCCTCAGAACATCAAATATATACATAAAAGCCTCGAACCCATCCTTTCCGTAACCTATGGCTGCATGGTCTACCAGGAACAGGTCATGCAGATAGTGCGGGACTTGGCAGGATATACTTATGGTCGCAGCGACCTGGTTCGCCGGGCAATGAGCAAGAAAAAGCGGGATGTAATGGAGCAGGAAAAGCAGTACTTTATATACGGAAAGGACGATGATTCAGGCAAACCCGAAATCATTGGGTGTATACGCAACGGCATCCCGGAAAAGGCTGCCGAGGAAATTTACAGTCAGATGGAAAGCTTCGCGGAATACGCATTCAATAAGTCTCATGCGGCGGCCTATGCGGTGCTCGCTTACCAGACGGCTTACTTAAAGGCTCATTACCCGGTTGAATTCATGGCGGCTCTCATGGGGAGCGTTATCGGGGACTCCGGGCAGATTGCAAAATATATTCGGAACTGCAAAGAGATGAATATAGAAGTGCTGCCGCCGGATGTGCTGGTAAGTGAAAAGAAATTTACCGTACACGACGGAAAGATTCGATTCGGGCTGTTGGGTGTAAAAAACGTGGGAGAAGGTGTGGTGGATGCCATCATTCGTATGCGTGAAAAACACCAGCCGGAGGATTTCTTTTCCTTTATCCACCATATCGACGTAAGGGAGATAAACAAAAAAGCCATTGAGAGCTTGATTAAAGCCGGAGCCTTTGACAGTCTCAACAAAAACAGGGCACAACTGATGGCCATCTATGAGAGCGTCATAGAAGCGGCACAGTGTGACAGTAGGAAGACCATCGAAGGCCAACTGTCCCTTTTCGAACAGAACGACGACATCATGCGTCAATGCAACCCGGTGGAACAGCTTCCGCAAGTGGAAAACTTCTCCCATGAGCTTCTCATCGCCATGGAAAAGGAAATGCTGGGTGTCTACGTAACGGGACATCCTCTCGACGCTTATGAGGATCGCATCAGTGAAATCCAGACCGTTACTTCCGAGGAACTGTCCCACAGTGAGGAAGGCGACATGAGCAAGGACGGAATGAACGTGACGGTGGCGGGAATTATAAGCGGTATGAGAACTTTGATCACGAAGAAGAACAACATCATGGCCTTTGTGCAGATTGAAGATTTATACGGCGAAATAGAGCTGGTGGTCTTCCCCAACGTATACGAACGTCACAGGGATTTGCTCGAAGAGGACAGGATTATCGTTGCCAAAGGAGTTGTAAACTGCAAGGAAGAGGAGCCCCCCAAGATACTGGCGGATAAAATCTTCGCCATCGAAGAATATGGAGTGGCAAGGGGACAAAGGCCGGTTAAGATTCGCATTCCCGATTCAATGGATGAAGAAGCGGCGTTACATGATATTAAAAATCTGTTATGTCATTATCCCGGCGACTGTCCGGTTCTGGTTTTTGGCGCCGCGTCGGGAAGGTGCTACAAGGTGGATACGAAGCTGTGGGTGGATCCTTCCGAGGATTTTTGCCGTGAACTTGAGGCGTTCATCGGCAAGGAGAATATAAAGCTGTAAAAGCGGGAGAGCAACCCTGCCCTCCAAAAAATAACTTCGAATTTAAAACTAATCGACAAGGAGATGGCGGAAAATGAAAACAATAGGCGTATTGACCAGCGGCGGAGACGCTCCGGGCATGAACGCCGCCATACGGGCGGTTGTAAGAGGGGCCATCTATAACAAACTTAAAGTCTATGGCATTCGCCGCGGCTTTGAAGGCTTATTGGAAGGTGACTTTGAGGAAATGGAGGTCTCCTCCGTATCGGATATCATCCAGCGTGGAGGGACCATACTGCGCACGGCAAGGAGCGAGGAATTCATGGAACCTTCCGGGTTTAGCAGGGCTTTGAATATGCTGGAGAACTTTGAGATAGACGGACTTGTAGTGATCGGGGGAGACGGATCGTTAAGAGGCGGACTTGAGTTGTCCCGGGCAGGCATCAAAGTGATGGGCATTCCCGGAACTATCGACAACGATCTGGCGTATACAGATTACAGCATAGGTTTTGATACTGCAGTGAACACCGTGCTTTCTTCCATAAGCAATATCCGCGACACCTCTTCTTCTCACGGGCGCTGCACGGTGGTAGAGGTGATGGGGCGCGATTGCGGCAACATCGCCCTTCATGCCGGCCTTGCGGGTGGCGCCGAATGCATACTCGTACCTGAAGAGGAAGTGGACATCAATAAAATATGCCGGAAAATCATACAGGGAAAAAACAGGGGAAAGCTTCACAACTTGATTCTCCGTGCGGAGGGAGTAGAGCTTGGAACCACGGAATTGGCTGAAATTATAGAACGGCGCACCGGATTGGAAACCAAGGTGGTAGTCCTGGGTTACACGCAAAGAGGCGGATCGCCCACAGCCAGAGACCGGAATTTAGCCAGCCTCATGGGGTACCGGGGAGTGGAACTCCTCCTTGCCGGCAGTGAAAGCAGAGCTATAGGAATCCGTGGTTCGGAAATTATGGATATGGATCTTTTCTCTTATACACATCT
>DGEG01000159.1:0-189 GCA_002385825.1 Firmicutes bacterium UBA3932
CCCTCCGCTGAGAACAGTGAAGCTTCCGGTGCGGAAGAAGTTCCGGAGGAGAGGGTAGAGGCTTCCCAGGAGGGAGAAGCGGCAGAGACCGAAGGGGAAGAGAGTCATGGTTAACAGAATTTACGGAGGCGGTTACAATCTGTCGGATGCGGTCATAAGGCAGACGGAGAATTTAAAATCCACAGAGAG
>DGEG01000159.1:446-3448 GCA_002385825.1 Firmicutes bacterium UBA3932
GCCAACCGCAGGACGGAGGAACGCAGCATAAAGATCAGTCAGGCGGATCTGAACCGGCTGGGAGAAGCTTTCAATAAAGCTGAGGCAAAGGGGATCGAGGACGCCCTGATCGTAATGGATGATTCCGCTTTTATCGTCAACGCGAAGAATAAAGTGGTAATTACGGTGATGGATAAAAGCGAAATGAAGGATAACGTATTTACAAATATAGACGGTGCCATATTCATTTAGCTGGACCTATGCTTCTTTGAGGCGAACAGGAGGCTAGGCGGATCCCGAACGACAGACGGATCTGCATACGTTGGCACCAGAAACCAAATAACAGAAAGGACTGTGGGAAAATGTTAGGATCAATGTATTCAGCAGTTTCCGGACTGGCAGCCCACCAGACAAAGATGAACGTCATAGGTAATAACATTGCCAACGTAAACACATACGGTTTTAAAGCCAGCCGAGTAACTTTTTCCGATGTTTTCTATCAAACTATGACCGGAGCTTCCGGACCCAGCAACAACGCAGGCGGTACGAATCCTGTCCAGCTGGGTTACGGATCAAAGGTCAAATCCATCGATGTAATAAATACCAGGGCAGGGAGTGCGACTACGGACCGGGCGCTGGACGTCTACATTAACGGAGACGGCTATCTGGCCGTTAAGGACACCAACGGTATCATCAGGTATACGAGGGTTGGTGTGCTCAACTTCGACGTTGCAGGAAATTTAGTTGACAGCACGGGCAATCTGGTGCTGGGCATTGCTCTGGATCCCAATACTAAGATGCCGCGATTAGGTGCTGACGGAACGGTAAGCGCCAAGGATCTTGTCCCCATTAAGGTAGATCCGAGAGATTTGGACAAGTTCACCGGCATTACCATCGGCAGTAACGGTGAGATCACGGCTATCAGGGAAGGGGATCCTATTGTAGTGCCTGAGGCCAATACGGGTTGGCTCATCGGCGCCACCGTGCCCTCGAACACAAACTACAACGGCGATATCATCATGACCGTTACGAGAAGCGATGAAGTACGCTTCCTGCCGGAAGCCTCAATACCGGATGTAGTAGACGTGGATCCATCTGCTAATGTAAATGGTGCTTTGAGTGTGCATCGCGACGGAGAGCAGTATGTATTGAGCTATGTCAAAATAGGCGAAACAAGTGTCAATACAGTGATCGGCACAGATAACCTAGATGGCACAGTAACCTTCAGTGTTCCTTCCGCCGATCCGAGCGCAGCCCCGGGCACCGAGGTCGATATAGTGATAAATATAGACGCAGGCTCAGGTGGGGTGGAGGTGCCAGCTGACGGAACACCGCTAACCCTGGGAACCGTAGTAGCTTCAGAGATGACCGTCAATGTAACTACCTACGATAAATCGGGTGCAGAGGTAAAGCTCGCGGCCACATGGGATCCTGAAGCCGCCGAGAACACCCAGATCAAGCTGGGCGACTTAACCCTTACCGTAGATCCGGCCAGATTTGGGTCATTGACATCCGGAGCCATAGATAATACAATCGTCGGTACTATCGGTCCCGGAGCGGGAGAACCGGTGAAGATCGCAAACATTGCCATCGTGAAATTTGCCAACAGCGACGGCCTTTCCCAGAGCGGTGAAAGCTACTATGTGGAAACCGCAAACTCGGGACAGCCTGTGGGCACCATTCCCGGCAACAACGGAACGGGAACCCTGCGGGCCGGCGCCCTGGAGATGTCCAACGTTGACCTTGCCAGGGAATTCACCGAGATGATTATCGCGCAAAGAGGCTTCCAGGCCAATACGCGAATGATAACAGTGTCCGATGAAATGCTTGCCGAACTGGTCAACATGAAGAGATAATGACGCATTGCCTTCACAGGGGCTTTAGCTTAAAGCCCCTGTGAAGGTATAATCCATGGCAAGGAGGTGTGCGCCATGATTACGCTGACAAAGCTCAATAAAACAGGCGATGAAAAATACATACTCAACAGCGACCTGATCGAGACAATTGAAGAGAGGCCCGATACCACCATAAGACTGGTAAACGGAAAGTATTTTGTCGTTGCAGAGAGCGCTGCCGAAGTCGTTTCAAAGATAATTGAATATAAAAGAAGTATTTACCGCGAAGCGCCCATCGTAATTAAGGAAGAACAGAAGCAGTTAATAAAGGGAGAGTAACATGCTTGAGATTACTACAATATTGGGCTACATTGCCGTAATCGGCGCTATGATATTCGGGATATCCTACGGTGACGGCTCCTTTGATTTTTCCATGTTGAGAAATTTCTTTGACGTGCCGAGTATTTTCATCACCATAGGAGGCACCATTTTCGCCCTTCTCGCATCCTTTCCTTTCGAAGACTTCAAGCGTATTCCCGGGCATTTCAAGATGGTGATGCGAAAAGACGGGAAGGATCCTATGGAATACATAGAGACGATAACGGAACTTTCGAGAGAAGCCAGGAAAAAGGGATTGTTAGCGCTGGAAGACAGGGCCTCAGAGTTTGAAGATGAATTTCTTAAGGAGAGCGTGCTGCTAATTGTCGACGCTATAGAGCCGGATAAGCTGAAGGCCTGGCTGGAGCAGAAATTGGACTATATCAGGATTCGCAATGCAGCTGAGCGTCATATTTACGATAGAGGAGCCGCCTTTGCTCCGGCCTTCGGTATGATCGGAACCCTCATCGGACTGGTCAACATGCTGAAGTCGATGAATCTGGACGACGGTCCCGAAGTCTTGGGGTTGAACATGTCTGTGGCGTTGATCACCACATTCTACGGGGCTTTAATGGCAAACGCATTCTTTATACCCATGTCAAACAAACTGGAAATTGCCCAAGAAAAGGAAATGACGATTAAAGAGATGATCGTTGAAGGAGTAGTCTCCATAAAAGAAGGAGAGAACCCCAAGTATATCCAGGAGAAATTGATGAACTTCATTGAGATGAAAGAACTGCAGCCAAAGGGCGAAGGAGAGGGAGAATCTGAAGCGAGACCGAGAAGGATCGGTTTCGGCAGACCTAAGGC
>DGEG01000159.1:3664-3969 GCA_002385825.1 Firmicutes bacterium UBA3932
AGGAAAGCCATATAGGGTGCAGGTGATGAGATACCATGCGTACTCGAAAAAAAAATAATGTAGATACAAATCTTTGGCTCAATACATACGCGGACATGATTACCCTGGTCCTCGTGTTTTTCATCCTGCTTTTCTCCATGTCATCCATCGACCAGGAGAAATACAGGATGCTGGTCAGGGCTTTTACCGCAGACAGGGAGACTATCGAGCAGCTCTTGAAGTATGAAAGCGAGCTGGGACAAGGTGAAGATGAACTGATTGATTATGATGAATTGGGCGATATCTGACTCTTATACACACCTCCC
>DGEG01000154.1 GCA_002385825.1 Firmicutes bacterium UBA3932
GTTCAACTTGTTATTGCAATTCAAAATATAAAGCATTAAAAAGTCTGCCAAAAAACAAAACATGAGCACTTTTATTAAGCTATGCAAAAGAATTCATTATTAATGAAAAGTACCGACTTTTGAAATGGCCGATAATGCGTCACCGGCCTCATCGACATAAATCCGTTTTCTGGCGATGTCGGCCATGGACAGCATCCCTACCAAGCGATCGTTTTCAAGGACAGGGAGGCGTCTGACCTGATGTTTGGCCATTAGAAGTGCAGCTTGATGCGTATTCATATTCGGAGTGGCGAAAACCGGCTCCATGGTCATGATTTCGCCTACGGTTGCAGGGCGATCATCGTTTGAAAGCATGCGGATTACGATGTCCCGATCCGTTACGATGCCCAATAAACGATTTCTGTCATCGCAGATGGGTATAGCTCCCACATCAGCCTGGCGCATTTTCTTCGCCACTTCCGTAATGCTGGTTTCCGGGCGCGCACATACTATAGACGTAGACATTAAATCCTTAACTTTCATTGAACCGCCTCCTTGTTTAAAGCGCATTTCTCCATGAGCAGAGAGGATCGTTTGATTTTAGTATGTCCTTAGGGATTTTTTTTATTAGGCATATGATTGTTATTTGCACATTGGGTATGCTAAACTGAGAGAAAAGCATGGGAAAATAATTTTCAAGAGGGGCGAAATATGAAAAAAGACAAAGTTAAGAGGATAACTGGAATTCTATCAAAGCATCGCAGAGGCTTTGGTTTTGTTATTCCCGAAAACAAAGAGGAGACACAGGGTCGGGATATTTTTATCTCACCCTATGATATGGAGTCCGCTATGGACAGGGACACGGTAACAGTTAGAATCAGCGGCGAGGGCATGAACGGGTCCAGCATAGAAGGAAGAATTGAAAGAGTCATCGAACGTGCAAACAAAGAAGTAGTGGGCACTTTTGTTTCGCGGCGCGGTTATGGCTATATTATACCCGAATGCCTGAGGGGAGTCGAAGAAGTTATTGTATTGAAGAAAGACTTCAACGGAGCCAAATCAGGCGACAAAGTAGTTGCTGAAATAGTAAGGTGGCCTGCAAGAGGACGGCAGCCGGAAGCCCGCATCAAAGAAATAATAAGCCGGAAAGGCGAAGCCGGCGGCGATATAAAAGCCCTGATACGGGCTTTTCAGGTTCGGGAGTTTTTCCCCGAAAAGGTGAAATCGGAAGCGTCGGAAATCCCCCAGGCTGTCAGGCAGGAAGATCTGACCGGTCGCAGGGACCTGAGAGAGAAATGCATCATTACAATCGACGGTGCAGACGCAAAGGATCTGGATGATGCCGTTTCTTTGGAACTACTGCCCAACGGGAACTACCTGCTGGGAGTTCATATCGCCGATGTGAGCCATTATGTTAAAGAAAACGCACCGTTAGACAAGGAAGCTCTGAAAAGGGGGACAAGCATATATTTGATTGATTGGGTGATTCCCATGCTCCCCCAGGAGATTTCAAACGGGATCTGCAGTCTCCAACCGGGAGTGGACAGGCTTACCTTGTCGGTAAACATGGAGATCAACCATGGAGGCGAAGTGGTCGCCTGCGATATTTTCGAAAGCGTAATCCGCTCCAAAGAACGCATGGTTTATACAGACGTTTCCGACATGCTGGAAAAGGGCGATGAGGAGCTGATAGAGCGTTACAGTCATATATACGAACAGCTTAAACTCATGCAGGAGTTGGCCGCTATTTTGAGGAAACGTCGTCAGGACCGTGGCAGCCTGGATTTCGATATCGACGAAGCCCATATCACTTTAAACAAAAAGGGAATACCGGTAAGCGTAGAAGTTGCGGAGAGGAGAACTGCCAATCGGATCATCGAAGAGTTCATGCTGGCGGCAAATGAAACCGTTGCCGCCCACTTCTTCCACCTTGAACTTCCCTTCGTATACCGGACTCATGACAAACCCTCTCCGGAAAAGATAGTTGAATTCAAACGGTTTTTGCAAGGGTTAGGGCTTTACCTGAAAGGAAATCCCGACAACATTCATCCAAAGGCACTGAATGAGGTGCTCAATCAGGTTCGGGATACGGGGAAGGAACACGTAGTAAACACGGTCATGCTCCGTTCAATGAAAAAAGCGGTTTATAGCGTGGAATGCCTGGGGCATTTCGGCCTGGGGATGAAACACTACTGCCATTTCACAGCTCCCATCCGCAGATACCCGGATTTGATCATTCACAGGATCATCAAGGAATATTTAAACGACAGCGTATATGGAGACAGGGTGGAGGAGCTCAAAAAGAAAACCATGGAAGCGGCGGATCGTTCCTCTCTGATGGAACGCAGGGCTGAAGAGTTGGAACGGGAAGTTGAAAAGCTGAAGAAAGCGGAATATATGACCTATCACATCGGTGAGGAGTTCACCGGTATTATAAGCGGAGTGGCTTCCTTCGGGTTCTTCGTTCAGATTGAGGGAACCATAGAAGGGCTTGTCCGGGTGGAGAACCTGGATGAGGATTATTATATATATGAAGCGGAAGCGTATCGCTTCATCGGGCGCAACAGCAGGAAAACCTATACTCTGGGAGATCCGGTTACCGTATTGGTGGATTCGGTGGATGTGACGGCGAGGGAAATCAATTTTGTCCTCAGCGATCCGGATTCCAGAATGACGGAGTGAAGAGCAAAGCAATAGTGAGGAGTTCCAGCCTGCCCATGAGCATGAGAAAACAAAGGTAGAGCTTTGAGAAACCGGAAAAAAGGGCAAAGGATCCGCCCGGGCCCACGATCTCCATGCCCGGTCCCACGTTGTTCAGCGTGGCTACTACCGTGGAGAAGGTGGTGAGAAAGTCCAGATTCTCAAGGGAAAGAACCAAGACGCTCAGCACAAAAACAAATGCGTACAGGGAAAGGAAAGACGTAATCCCCGATACCGTTTCGGAAGATATGATCTTTCCTTGTATTTTTACGGGCACAACTGCACTGGGATGTAATCTCATGTAAATGCCTTTTTGGATAAGCTTGAACAGCGCGATTATCCGTATCACCTTGATCCCGCCTCCTGTGGATGCTGAAGAAGCTCCGATGAGCATCAGCAGAAGAAGCATTGCTTTGCTGAAAGCCGGCCAAAGGTTATAATTCGCGCTGAAATGGCCGGTGGTGGTAATGAAGGCGGTGGATTGGAAAAGGCCGTATCGCAGTGATTCTCCTATAGAATCGTAGCTGCCTGTGAGCCAAAGGTTTGCCGCAATGAAAAGCCCTCCCCCTGCGAGGATAATCAGAAAAGTCCGAAGCTCACTGTTGGAAAAGAATTGCTTCCATTTCCCCTGAATAATGTTGTAGTAAAGAGTGAAATTGATACAGGCGAGGACGGTAAAGAAAGACGCAACAAATTCAACGTATCCGCTGTTGAAATGAGAGATTCCTTCATTGTAATTGGATAAGCCCCCCGAAGACATACTACCCAGAGCTGCAATAACGGAATCAAAAAAGCCCAAACCTCCAAGCTTAAAAAGGATGCCAGCCGCCAGGGAAAAAACGATGTAGATTATATAGAGTATTTTTGCCGAATCGGTCATCCTTGGAGCCATTTTGCTCAGGGAGATGCCGGGGGTTTCCGCCTTGGCCATATTCTGGCCGCCTATTCCCAGAGCCGGGAGAATACTGATAGCGAAAACCAGGATACCCATGCCGCCCAACCATTGGCAGAAGGAGCGCCAAAACAAAATCCCCTTCGGCAGGATTTCCACGTTTGTTACGATGGAAGCCCCTGTAGTTGTAAATCCGGAAACGGCTTCAAAAAAGGCGTCGATAAATCCGTCGGTGGTTCCCGTTGCCAGGTATGGAAGGCAGCCGATGAGGGAAGCCAAAAGCCAGCTTAAGGCTACGGCAAGGTAACCTTCCCGAATCCTAAGCCTTGATGCCGTTGCTCTTATCCTGACACTTAAGGCCATACCGATGGCCAGAACCGGAACTATGATCATGAAAAACAGTACTGCCACATCGTACTCCGCATAAAATACGGACACCAGGGCCGAGGGGATCATGGCCACCCCGACGAGGATGGTGACAAAGCTGAGAGTTTTAATAATCACAGGGAAATTCAGCGACATAAACAGCTCCTTGTAAATCAGTAATCCAATAGAGTTATCTTTTGTCAGGAGATAAAGCCCCATTTCCTGGGCTGAAAAAACTTCTCCAACTTCGGCAGCTGGGAAAGTAAGAACAAGATGATGACCTTATCCCCTTCTTCTATGACGGTGGAGCCCCGGGGGATGATGGCTTCATCGCCCCGGTGAATGGCTGCGATAATGATGCCCTCCGGGAGCTTAAGCTCCGAAATGGGACAGTCGGTTAGGTGCATATTTTGGGTGGCTACGATTTCCACAAATTCAGCCTGGCCCTGAATGATTTGGGAGAACAGGATATGCTTGGAACCTTGAATAAAGCGGAGAATTTCCGTGGCGGTCATGTCCAACGGGTTCAAGGCCATACTTATTCCCATTTTTTCGATGAGATCTGCGTAACTTTTACGGCTCACTTTCGCTACCACGTCTTCTATATTTTTTTGGTTAGCGATCAATGCCAACAGAAGATTTTCCTCGTCAAAGCCGGTTACGCTAACGAAAGCATCCATTTCATCAAAGTTCTCGTCCTCTAGAAGTTGCAGATCGGTAGCGTCGCCGTGAAGGATCATCACGTTATCAAGATGCTCTGAAAGATACTCACAACGAGCTTTATCGACCTCGATGATCTTGACGTAGATGTTGAAATCAGCCAACTGCTTAGCAAGGTAGAACCCGATTTTTCCTCCTCCGGCTATCATCACCTTTTCAAGGTCCGTATAGCGTTCTCTTTCATGAACCCTATCCTTCAGTTTGAGAACCGTTTCATCATTTCCGATTACGTAGAGATAATCATCTTCCTCTACTTCCGTATTGCCTCTAGGAATAATTATTTTGCCGTTGCGGGATATGGCAACAACAAGCATATTGTCCAGCATCTTTCCCACTTCTACGATTTTCTTGCCGATGATAGAGGGAAGACGGTCTGCGGTAAATTCTATAACGGAGATCAATCCGGTAGAAAAATAGCCGTCTGTCAGGGTGTATTTTTCCACCAGGTATTTGTATATTTCTTTTGCGATGGACAGGTCGGGATTAACGATGTAGTCGATGTTCATGGCTTCTTTGATGAAATCCAGTTGGTTTACATATTCAGGATCCCTGATCCGGGCAATTACCTTGGAGCACCCCAATTTTTTGGCCAATGAACATATTACCATGTTTTTTTCGTCGTTATCCGTTACGGCTACCAGAAAATCATAGGTATGGATATTAGCGCTCTTCAGCAGGTCTACATCCTTTGCGTTTCCTTCAACTGTAAGAAGGTCGAGCTGATTCGATAATTTTTGCAGAAGTTCCGAATCCTGATCGATGAGCATGACTTCATATCCGCCACCCATAAGGGCTTCCGTTACGCTAAGTCCCAGTTTTCCTGCGCCTACAATCGCCACTTTCATAACAAAATTATCTCCTTTAACCAAGCTTGTCGAACATTAGTGTTTATATAATTATAGACCTAATTGCGTTGAAATCAATATACTTTTACGTTATTATGAGCTGGAGGTGACAAAAGACATGAAGATAAGGCGATTGATCGGCGGATCCCTGGAGAGCAACGGTTACATTATTTACCATAGAGAAAAGGACATCTGCTATATTATCGACCCGGGATACGACCCGGAGCGTTATATAAAAGTACTCGAACAGATGGAAATGCAGGTGCTGGGCATCCTCCTGACTCATCATCACTACGATCACGTAGGTGCGGTGGAGGGAATCGTTAAAAGGTTTGGCTGTCCCGTGTACCTCCACAGAGATGATTGGGGACAGTACGGACGCCCTGTAGATTACATGCTTGAAGACGGGCAGAGCATAATGCTCGGCCATGAGGAAATCAAAGTGATTCATACGCCCGGACATACGAAAGGCAGCGTGTGTTATTACAGCGAAAAGAGCAAAGCCGCCTTTACGGGGGATACTATATTCAATGTAGATCTGGGAAGGACGGATCTTTCAGACGGTTCTCCGGCTCAAATGAAATCATCTATACGCAATGTAATCTCCAAGTGGGAAGACGATATTACCATTTATCCCGGACACGGAGATCCGGCTACCATGGAATTTGTGAGGAAACACAACCAAGAATACCTGGACATAATGGCTGATTCCGTATCTAAACCCTTAGGTTAAAATCCGGTAGGTTAAAATCCGGCCCGGAGGAGTGTTACCATGAATAAACGAGAGCCACAAATCATTGAAACGGAACGTCTCATCTTGAGAGGTTTTACCCTTGAAGATGCGGCTGATCTTTACGATTATGCCAAAAATCCCAATGTAGGTCCTCACGGAGGATGGAAGCCCCATGAGAGCATTGAGGAATCACGGAAAATCATCAAGGAGCTATTTTGGGGGAAATATCACATATGGGCTATGGTGTATAAGGAATCCGGAAAGGTGATCGGTTCCATCGGTTATGAGGAGGATCCCAAGCGTCCGGAAACCGGTTGCATGGAATTGGGTTACGCCATGGCAGAGGATTTCTGGGGACGGGGATTGATGACGGAAGCGGCCAGGGCTGTCATCCGCCATGGGTTTGAGTCCATGGGGCTCCCCATGATATCGATTTACCACAATCCTACCAACTATCGTTCTAAGAGAGTTATTGAGAAATGTGGATTTCGCTTTGAGGGCATTTTGCGCAGGTCAAACCGCGTTTATAACGGCGAGATACGGGACGTGGTCTGCTATTCCATGACAAAAGAAGAATTTATGAGAGATCTTGGAATGTGAGTGGATCAAAATTTAAACATAATGAGCATAACATAATCTGTGCAAAAAATGGAGTTATGTGTGGATCAAAAGTTGTAAAACGGTCCTTTCTGTGCAAAATCTCAAGTTATGTGTGGAATTTCAAGGTTATCTTCTCTGTAATCCACACAAAACTCGGTTTTTTGCACAGATGGGGGTGCGGAC
>DGEG01000132.1 GCA_002385825.1 Firmicutes bacterium UBA3932
GTTTCTACGATGGTCAATTCTTCTATCTGATTTTTTTGAATGTAAGTAACAAATTCAGAGAATTCAACTTCCTTGACCTGAGGCCCCTGGCTCCCCTGGTAGATCCAGGTAACAGCCATGACCACCACAAGAATGATTATATAAACACCGATGTTTTTGGCGAATCTGTTCAACTATGAGGTTCCTCCTTTATTTCTGATTAGCTATCCGTTCATTCGTTTTATTTATGCTTTTTTCTTCCATTTGCAAATCGGATAGCCGTTGATTTCCCGCTGAGAAAGCGTCGAGACATTTTATCATAATAACGGCACATATTCAACACAAACTATCTCCCTTGTGTATTCAGTAACTTTATAATTATCGTTCAATCGGTGCCCTACTACCCAGAGCACCTCCTGACCGAAACATAACAAGGGAATCCGGTGGCGTTCCTCCCTGGGGATCTTCTCGTCAACAAAAAAATCCTGTATCTTTTTTCTGCCTTTCATTCCCAAGGGAATTAAATAGTCTCCCGGTCTCCTCGTTCGGATATAAATCCCGTCTTTAATACCCTTTCCCGCAAGATCCAAGCATTCACAAAAGCGATTATCCTTGCTTCTATATAATTCAGTATCTTGCTTCGCCTGTAAAATTCTAACCCTAAGCAGGGCATTTAATTCAGGTATCTCCAGGGTATTATCATGCAATACTACCGGATAGCAGAATTCGATATCTTCGGTTTTTTCGGTCTCTCTGTACAATTCTCCTTTTCCGTAAATAAGACGCAACCCATACCCGCCGGGGAAATCAATTCGATCCCCTGTCCTGCCATGACGAAGAAGATGATCCGCTCCCGCAAGATGCACCGCGGTCATATCTTGAAATAGTCCCATTTCCTTTAAACATGTGTTGATGAGCCTTTTGCCTATGGCAGGATGGAGCCCGGCATACCCATGGCGATCTATTTTGCAGCTTTCTTTTTCACGGGACACAATGTATTTTGCTTTTTCTACCTGCATATAAAAATATTCTTTATCTTCCCATGCAATCCCCGCCAGGCGGATAAGCGCAGGTATAATGTTTTCGTTATATTGGGATTCCAAAAGGGGCAAAAGCTCCAACCGGATTCGATTACGTGTATAAGCAGGCTCAAGATTGGTCAAATCGATCCGCGGGTTCAAATTGTGCGCCGAACAGTATTCTTCGATTTCGCGGCGACTCACATCCAAAAGCGGCCGGATAACCAATCCTTTATGAATGTATTCCATGCCGGCCAGTCCGTCCGTTCCGGTACCGCGGATAATCCTCATGAGCAGAGTCTCAGCCTGATCGTTGGCATTGTGAGCCGTAGCAATCTTCACCCTTGCAGTTTTATCCGACGATTCTATCTGTTCCCTTACCTTATTAAAGGCCTCATATCTGGCCATGCGCCCCGCTTCTTCCACAGTAATCTTGTGTTCAGCGGCGAGGGCATTTATATCGTAACAAAAGACATGACAAGGAATTCTGAGCTTCCGGCACAGCTTTTCCGTATAGCGTTGATCCTCGTCTGCCTTTTCGCCTCTCAATTGATGGTTAACGTGAACTGCATGAAGGGTGAGTTCCCATTCTTCAGCCAGTTCCAGGAGAACAGAAAGAAGACATACCGAATCCGGGCCGCCGGAAACGCCGACGACAATATGTTCACCTTTTTCAATCAGGTTATTCTGCACGATGATTTTTCTTACTTTATCCGTGAGCATATTGATATTATACCATATATACAAGTCTCGTCATCCTTTTTTTGTGTACAGCCACAAAGAGTAGCCTGCGAAAAAATCATATTTTTGAGCAACAAAATATGGAGTTTTGTGTGGGTTAAAAGTTGTAAAACGGTCTTTTCTGCACAAAAAGTTGAGTTATGTGTGAAATCTTAAGGATACCCCCTAAAATCCGCCGGTTAAGTCCACAGTCTTTGCTATGGTTTTGATGGCACGGTCTCGTGTCTCAGTTGTGCCATGAGGGAAAATGTGTATAATAAAGGTATTATTAAATGACGGAGCGACAAAGATCGAACCGAACTTATGATTTTATACTATAAAACAGTGGCCCGCCGGCAATGCCGAAAAACGGACCAGTTTTTACAAGGAGGAAAACTATGGATTATGCCGCACTGGCGGAACTGTTATTCCCGCATATCGATAAAACACCGGATTACTACGAAACTCTTTATCCGGCGAGACAACTCTCCCCCGGCGCCAAGGTAACCCGCTTAGGACCCAGCCCCACGGGATTTATTCATTTGGGCAACCTTTACGTGGCCTTTGTGAACGAGAGGCTGGCCCACCAGAGCGGTGGCGTTTTTTTCCTTCGCATAGAGGACACGGACGAAAAGAGAGAAGTAGAAGGCGCTGTTGAAGTCATTATCTCTTCACTGGAATACTTCGACATACGCTTTGACGAAGGCGTCACTGTAAACGGAGAAATAGGTGAATACGGCCCATATTATCAACGCCAAAGAGGCTCTATCTACCAGTGCTTTGCGAAAGAGCTGGTGAAAAAGGGATTGGCATATCCCTGCTTTTGTTCCGAAGAAGATCTTCAGGCCATCCGTGACAAACAGGAAAAAGCCGGAGAAAACCCCGGTTATTATGGCGCTTTCGCCAAATGCAGGAATCTGGATCCGGATGAAATCGAAAGGAATATTCAAGACGGCAAGCCTTTTGTTCTGCGTTTCCGGTCCAACGGGGACCCGTCCAGGAGCTTCCAAATCGTCGATGCAATCCGCGGACCGCTCACAATGCCCGAAAACTTTCAGGATGTGGTTCTGTTAAAACAAAACGGAATCCCCACATATCACTTCGCCCATGTGGTGGACGATCACCTCATGCGTACCACCCACGTAGTCAGGGGAGAGGAATGGCTTTCATCTCTTCCCATTCATGTGGCTCTCTTTAAAGCTCTGGATTGGCCGCTGCCCATTTACTGCCATACCACGGTACTCATGAAAATGGAGAACGGGAACAAGCGCAAACTATCCAAGCGAAAGGACCCGGAACTTTCTCTCAATTATTACCGCAGCCAGGGATATCACCCCAAGGCGGTTCGCGAATATCTCCTTACAATCATAAACTCCAATTACGAAGAATGGCGGTTGGCAAACCCGGACAGCCCTATGGAAGAGTTCGAGTTGACCATTGAAAAAATGAGCAGCTCCGGAACGCTTTTCGATCTTGATAAACTTAACGATGTGAGTAAAGAGGTATTGGTGCGGATACCCGATGAAGAGCTTTATGATTTTATGTTAAGCTGGGCAAAAGCATACCGCCCCGAACTTGCCCCCCTCTTTACGGAGAAGAAAGATCTGCTTCTTCGCATTCTCGCCATAGACAGGCACGGAGAAAAACCGCGAAAAGATCTTGTGTATTGTGAACAAATCTTTGATTATTTCAGCTACTTCTTCGATGATTACTTCCAAGTGGAGGACGATTATCCTGAAGAGGTTGACAGGGAGGATATCAAGCCTATTCTTGAATCCTATATAAATAGCTACAATCACGGCGACGACAGGAATCAATGGTTTGAGAAAATCCGTGTATTAGCCGCCGAGCTCGATTATGCTGCCAAACCGAAGGATTTCAAGAAGAACCCCGAGCTCTATAAAGGCCATGTAGGACACGTGAGCACGGTGATCCGCATTGCTCTCATGGGAAGAGCATCCTCACCGGATCTGTGGGAAATTCAACAGATAATGGGAGAAGAACAGACTCTGAACCGCATAAATAAGGCAATCGCCGCTTTATGATATTTTTGCCGGGGACGATTCACATTATAGCATCACATTGAATATTCTATACTACAATAAAATCTAAAATTTTGGATAGAAGCAGGTGATGTAATGATGTCAGGTAGATGTGGTGGACTCCTCGGTGAAGGAGATGGAATTGATACCAGCTTGCTGTTTTTCTTCCTGCTGCTGGTCATCATATTCTGCAACTGTCGTTCGCTATAGCTATAAGAAACGTAGCCCCCGCAAACCTGCCGGTATGCGGGCTCTAACATGCATGAATGTCAGTACACAAACATAGAGACAGACCCCTTGGCTTTTGGCCGCGGGGTCTGTCTCTGCTATATTTATCAAACGTTCCAGCTGTTCAAATACTCCTTCTGCTCCTCCGTCAGCTTGTCGATGGTTATTCCCCACGCGGCAAGCATCCGCTCCGCCACCAAAGTATCAATTTCCTCAGATACGTCGATGACTTTGTTCTCCAAACATCCTCTGTGCTCTTTTATGTATAAGGCAGACAAAGCCTGTACCGCAAAGCTCATGTCCATCACCTCAGCCGGATGTCCGTCGGCAGCGGCGATATTCACAAGCCTTCCTTCGGCAATGACGCAGACCTGCTTTCCGTTCTTCAGATGATAACCTGTCAGGTTCTTGCGCAGCTCCTTCTTTTCCACGGCAGCCGCTTCCAGACCTTCCATATCAACTTCTACGTTGAAATGCCCCGCATTGGCCAGGATGGCCAGATCTTTCATTTTCAGCATGTGCTCCACCGTTATTACCTTCTTGTTTCCGGTGGCGCACACGAATATATCTCCCAAAGGTGCCGCCGCTTCCATGGTCATGACTTCAAATCCGTCCATAACCGCTTCAATGGCCGCCACAGGGTCGATCTCCGTCACGATGACTTTGGCGCCCAGGGCTTTTGCCCGCATGGCGATTCCTTTCGAACACCATCCATAACCGGCTACCACGACGCGCTTGCCGGCAACAATAAGGTTCGTATTCCGCATGATGCTGTCCCAAGTAGACTGGCCTGTTCCGTAGCGGTTGTCAAAAAAATGCTTGCATTTCGCGTCGTTTACCGCCACCATGGGGAATTTCAGGACTCCTTCCCTCTCCATGGCCTTAAGGCGGATGATTCCCGTTGTCGTCTCTTCGCAGCCTCCCCAGACTTCCGTTGCAAGATCCGGCCTGCGCGTATGAAGGGTCGCCACCAGATCTCCCCCGTCATCGATAACGATGTTAGGCTTCTGTTCTAAAGCCATTTCGATGTGTCTCCGGTACTCTTCCTCCGTGGCCCCGTGATATGCAAAGACGCGCAGCCCTGCCGCAGCCAATGCTGCCGCCACATCGTCCTGTGTGGAGAGTACATTGCTGCCCGTTACGGACATTTCCGCGCCGCCCGCAGCCAGCACTTCGCAGAGATAAGCCGTCTTGGCTTCAAGATGTATGGACAAAGTTATCTTTACGCCCTGAAAGGGCTTGTCCCTTTCAAACTCCTCCTGCAACCCTCTCAGCAGAGGCATGTGGGCTGCCACCCACTCGATCTTCTGCCTCCCTGAAGGCGCAAGGGATATATCTCTCACTTCATACTTTTTCATTTCATCCTCCATCGTATAAATCATTGGAGGTATTGGGTAAATAATTGACCATAATAATACTTACCTTCAATTTCCTCCATGCATCTATTGTATACACATAAAAAACTCATGTCAAAACCCAACACCCCTCAACCCCTTGTCCCATCTATCCTTAACCCTATTTCCCCAATTCTTTCCAGATAAAAAAGTCATGTCAAAAATCACCCATTTCCCTTATCCCTATCTCCTATTTTCTTCCTATTTTCAGCCTCATTTTAGATAAAAAAGTCGTGTC
>DGEG01000166.1 GCA_002385825.1 Firmicutes bacterium UBA3932
GGGATGACCCGGGCAATGGAGAAACTTTATTTGACAAGCGCGGGAATCCGAACGATTTACGGGAAAACAGATTATACGAGAGAGTCCATGTTCTTAAGGGAGATCGACAAAAAGGTGCTTGAGGGCGATGCGATCTTTACGGGAAGCAGCTTCGACCGGTACAGCGGAACCGTGTCCAAATCTTCTTATTCGGATGAGGAGGAAATTTTTCGTCCCTTTGCACAGATACGGGCAATCAAGCAGAGCAGTGCTGCCAAACCCAGGCTGACCGCTGCCGATCTGGAACCGGGGAGCATGGTAAAGCATACGAAATTTGGAGAGGGTCAGGTAATTGCAGTAGAGGGCAATGCGGTTACGGTGATCTTCGACAGCGTGGGAACGAAAAAACTGGCAATCGATGTTGCCCCGCTTACCAAGCTTTAATTGTAATTTGAGGGGCTTAAAAGGAGGCATCATGGACGACAAGTTTCAGCTCATGCGGGAAAAGATTCAGATCTTGAATCGGGCGGCGAAAGCATATTACAATGAAAATCGGGAAATCATGTCTAATCTGGAGTACGACAGGCTATACGATGAACTGTCGGAGCTGGAGAAGGAAACGGGCGCGGTGTTGTCCGGCAGCCCCACGGTTCGTGTAGGCTACGAGTCGGTCAACAGCCTGCCAAAAGAAAGACATGAAAGGCCTATGCTTTCTTTGGATAAGACGAAGGACGTGGAAGTTCTGAAACAGTGGTTAGGGGAGCAGAAAGGATTGCTCTCCTGGAAGCTGGACGGACTTACCATCGTATTAACCTATCGAGAGGGTAAGCTGGTGAAAGCCGTTACCCGCGGCAACGGCGAGGTGGGCGAGGTGGTCACCAATAATGCCAAAGTTTTTGTGAATATCCCATTGGAGATTCCTTATCGGGGAGAGCTAATCCTCCGAGGTGAGGCCGTGATAAGCTATGCCGATTTCAACGAGCTTAATAGTCGTCTTGCAGAAATTGAGATCAAGTACAAAAATCCCCGCAATCTCTGCAGCGGTTCCGTGAGGCAGCTGAACAACAAGATCACTGCGGAAAGAAATGTTCACTTCTTCGCCTTCGGCGTTGTGAAAGCCGAAGGAGTAGACTTTGACAATTCCAGAAAGGTTCAGACGAACTGGCTTTCGAAACAGGGTTTTGATGTGATTCCTTACAGAGAGGTGGATCGGGACAATTTGGAGGAAACCGTAAATTGGTTCAGCGAACAGGTGGAAGACTACGGATTTCCTTCCGATGGACTTGTTCTTATTTATGATGACATTCAATACGGGGAAAGCCTGGGAGCCACCGCTAAATTTCCCAGGGATTCCATAGCTTTTAAATGGCGGGACGAGATCAAGGAGACGAAACTGTTGGAAGTGGAATGGAGCACCTCAAGAACGGGGCTCATAAATCCCATCGCCATATTTGAACCTGTTGAGCTTGAAGGCACTACGGTGAGCCGGGCCAGCCTTCACAATATCAGCATCATGGAAGGCCTGGAACTGGGCATCGGGGACGAAATTCGCGTTTACAAGGCAAACATGATCATTCCACAGGTGGCGGAAAACCTTACAAGGAGCGGAACTGTCCCTATCCCCGAAAACTGTCCCGTATGCAGAGAGCCTGCGCATATCAGTCAGGAAAACGATGTCAAAGTACTGTATTGTCCTAACGAAGAATGCCCTGCCAAGCATGTAAAAGCTTACACCCACTTTGTGAGTAGAGATGCCATGAACATAGACGGTCTTTCTGAGTCCACCATTGAGAAGTTCATGGCTAAGGGATTGATTCATGGGCCAGCAGATATTTTCCGCATCGAGGGACATAAAGCAGAGATAGTTAACATGGAAGGCTTTGGAGAAAAGTCCTTTCAGAACCTGGTGGACTCCGTCAACAAGGCAAGGAACACCAACTCTGTCAGATTGCTTTACAGCTTGGGAATTCCCAATATAGGACTTTCCAACGCCAAGGCCATCTGCAAGCATTTCAACTACGATTGGCAGGCCATACAATCGGCAAAATATGACGACCTTATTAAAATATACGGCATCGGCGATGTTATGGCGAAGGCTTATGTGAAGTTCTTTGAGAATGAAAAGAACATCAGGATGGTAGAGGATATTCTGTCAGAAATCCGGCTTGAAGAGGTGGAGATTCCATCCGGCCAGTTGCTCTTTGAAAATCTGACTTTTGTAATAACCGGTTCGGTGGAACATTATAAAAACCGCAATGAGCTGAAAACGGCCATTGAAGAAAAAGGCGGAAAGGTAACGGATTCCGTTACCAAGAATACAGATTACCTTATCAACAACGATATCTCTTCCACCTCATCGAAAAACAAGAAGGCAAAGCAACTGGGCATTCCTATCATTACCGAGGAACAACTTATTCAATGGATGGAAAGCGGATCAAATACAAATATAAAATAAAGTAAAGTATTAAAAGAAGTATATTGGAGGCAATTGGAGGCATTATGAAAACGGGAAAATTGGACAGCGGGCTGCTGGAAGAGATGGTTTTCAAGCATTTCAAATACAGGAGGCCGGAAGTCATTACCGGACCCGGAATCGGTGAAGATTGCGCTGTGGTGGATTTCGGAGAATACGACTGCGTATTGTCAACAGACCCTATAACGGGAGCGGTAGCCGACATTGGCCGTTTGGCAGTCCAGATTTCCTGCAACGATATTGCCTCAAACGGCGTGGAACCCCTGGGCATTCTGTTGGCTTGCATGCTGCCTGAGGGGACTACCGTTGAAGAAATCGATGAAATAATGCGACAGGCGGCAGAAACTGGCGAGGCTCTCGGAGTTATGATCATCGGAGGTCATACGGAAATAACGAAAGCTGTCAATACTCCCGTCATCGTATCCACCGCATTGGGACGGACTGTGAAAGGTAAGTCACAGAGCGCGACAAATATGAGGCCCGGAGATTGGATCCTGATTACCAAGCAGGGAGGGCTTGAAGGAACGGGTATTATAGCCAGCGACCATGAATCCAGGTTGAAAGACATCCTTACAGATGAGGAAATTTCAGAAGCCAAAGCCATGCTCGATCAGGTTTCCGTTGTGAAAGAAGGTGTCATCGCAGGAAGGATCGGCACGGCGGGCATGCACGATATTACGGAAGGGGGAATATTGGGTGCCGTCTGGGAAATGTGTGAGAGATCAGGAACTGGAGCGGAGGTTTGGGCCGACGAAATTCCGTTGGCTCCCGTAACGAAAAAGATCTGCGCTCACTTCGGCATAGATCCTCTTCGATTGATTTCCAGCGGCAGCATGATGATTATGGCCCATCCCGAGCAAAAAGATGAACTGATGCGGGAGATCAGATCGGCAGGTATTGCCATTACCTGTGTCGGCAGGGTGACGGAAGCCTCGCAGGGACGGATGCTGATCAGCGGGAACCGGCGGATTCCCATTGAGGCTCCCAAAAGCGACGAGCTTTATAAGGTGGTGTTCGGCTGATTTCTGCCGGAATTATCGTCGACCCGGCGGAGCACGTCATCCATTTTGTCCAGCAGATCTTCCGCCGTGTCCTCCACTTTATCGCCGACTCGGTTCATCAGCCCTTCGGCTTTGCCGGCTGCTCTTTCGATCCTGTTCTCAGCCTTGTTTTTTAGGCTTTCGGCTCTGTCTCGAACCTGGTCCGCAGTATCCTTCATTTCATCCCACGCATCGTCTGCAGCATCCTTGACATCATCCCACATATTGTCAGCAGCATCTTTAACTTCATTCCAAGCGTTGCTCATTGCATCCTTCATCTCATTTCGCGCTTTATTTGTTTGATTGTTTATACGGTTCATCCTTTTTTCTTCCTTTCATGTTGTTATGAATTTTATGACCTTATTTTGCCAAGGATTTATTAATTTATTCAGTTCATGATTGCAATTCAGACGATAATGTGGAGCCTGAGCCAAACTGCCGGTCGTATCAATGCATTGACTCTATTGCCCTCATCCTATATAATTAAAATAAATAAATTGCCTTTTGGCAGCTTCGCCTGGCATGGTCCGGGTCCTGCGCAATAAGAATCTGTGAACCTCGTCAGGTCCGGAAGGAAGCAGCGATAAACGGAACCTCTTATGTGCCGCAGTTAAGCCTGGTCCATATCCATGCGAGGCTGGCAAAGGGCAATTTATTATGGCTAATTATACATTTCAAACGGTAGATTTCCCAAAGCATTATTTAAATCAAAAATTGAGGAGCAGTCATGCACCAAGCTTTGTATCGGAGTTTTCGTCCGGAGACCTTTGACGGGATCCTGGGACAAGAGCACATAGTTAAGATATTAAGCAACCAAATCCGAAGCGGAACCACAGGCCACGCATACCTGTTTTGCGGTACAAGAGGAACAGGAAAGACCACTACTGCAAGAATTCTGGCAAAAGGCGTTAACTGCATGGCGCCGCAGGAGTATAGGCCGTGCGGGGTTTGCGAGAATTGCATTGCCATCAGGGACGGTGTTTTTCTCGATGTGATCGAAATTGACGCCGCATCCAATAACGGAGTGGATAATATACGTGAACTGCGTGAAAGTGTAAAGTATCCGCCGGCTGCCGGAAGGTGTAAAGTATATATAATCGATGAAGTCCATATGCTGACTTCCGGCGCTTTCAACGCTTTGCTTAAAACCTTGGAAGAACCGCCGGCTTATGTCATGTTTATACTTGCTACTACCGAACCACAGAAGCTGCCGGCCACAATACTTTCTCGTTGCCTGAGGCTGGATTTTCACAGAGTGTCCGAAAAATTGCTGCGAGATGGAATGCGTGAGATCTGTGAAAGCTTGGGTGTTAAAATTTCCGACAGCGCCTTGGGAATTATAGCTGCCAACGGAGACGGCTCGGTGCGGGACAGTCTTTCCATCCTGGACCAATGCATAGCTGCTGCAGGGAAAGAAGTTACACGGAAGGACGTACTTGACGTCCTCGGGACATCGGGCGAGGAAGTATTCATCCAGTTGACAGATATGGTGGACCAGGGAAAGGCTGCCGATGCATTGCTCTTGTTAGATCGCATCCTTTCCGAAGGAAAAGAAGTCAGGCAGTTGATGAAGGATTGGATCGCTCATTACCGGAGTCTCATGTTGACAAAGTTTATCCGAAATCCGGAAGACCTGTTAAACGTATCGGAGGAGAACATGGAGCGAATTCGTGAGCAGAGCATGCGGATCCACATGTCTTCGATCAACGATAGTATTCTCGATTTGGCTCGCACTCTTTCGGAGGCGAAATGGTCCACACAACCGCGGATATTGTTGGAACTCTGCATACTTAGATTAGCTTCCGGCGGAAATCTCGAAAATCTTTCCCCGGGCTCCATGTCCCACGATAGAAAGAAAACTACCGGAAAGAAGATAGAAAAGAAAAAGAAAGAGTCGGAACCGGTTGAAAAGCATTCTGCTGCACTCGATGTGGCTCCCGATGTTAAGCAGGTTCCGGATAACGATACTAATATCAAAAAACTTACTGAAACAGATATTGATGATGCTGAACAAGTTGCGGGCACTGACGTTGATGTGGAACAAGTTCCGGACGCGGGTACTGATTCTGACCAAGTTGCGGACACGGGCATTGATGTGGAAAAAATCTGGGACAAGATTCTTGAGGAAGGGGAGTCTCAGAAGACGACATTTAATGTCCTGAGAAGAGGTGCCCGGCTGGTTGCCGTCGAGGAGAATTGCTTCCGATTGGAAGTGGGCAATGAAGTAACGTTGCGTTATGCTAAAGACAACGCCGATTATATATCACAACTCTTAGAAAAGTATACAGGCAGAGCCCTGAAGATGGATTGTGTATTGGTTGATCAGGATAGAAGAGCTCAAGAAGAAAAAAGCGCGGAAGAGCTGGCTTGTGAGTTAGGGAACTGCCTCAATATCAACATTGAGGTTAAATAAGGAGGAAAATAATGGGTAGAGGAATGCGTGCGGGCAAGAAGCCCGGCGGCGGCGGCCAGGCCGCAATGCAGAAGCAGTTGCAGCAAATGCAGGCTATGCAGAAAAAGATGGAAGAGCTGCAGTCTAAGCTTGAAGAGCAGGAAGTAACAGCGACTGCGGGTGGAGGAGCGGTCAGCGTCACCGTAAATGGCAAGAGAGAGCTTACGAACATAGTGATAAAACCGGAAGCGGTAGATCCGGATGATGTAGAAATGCTGCAAGATCTAATTATGGCTGCCGTAAACGAAGGAATGCGTCAGATTGAAGAAATGTCCGCCAGTGAGATGCAGAAACTTACCGGCGGACTGGGCATCCCTGGACTATAGAGAGGAGATGTCCGGGCACATGAAGTATTATGCGAAGCCTTTGACCAACTTGATTAATCAACTCTCCAAGTTGCCGGGTATCGGTGGAAAGACGGCCCAGCGGCTGGCTTTTCATATTTTGTCCATGGATGAGAAGGACGCAATAGCGATAGCAGATGCTATCGTGGAAGGGAAGCGTTTCATGAAATACTGTTCCGTCTGCGGGAATCTTACGGATCAGGATCCATGCAGTATCTGTTCCGATGCGACCAGGGACCGAAAGGTGGTATGCGTGGTGGAAAGCGCAAAGGATGTGGCTGCTATGGAACGCATTCGCGAATATAACGGGCTTTATCATGTGCTTCACGGAGCAATTTCCCCGATGGAAGGAATTGGGCCGGAGGACATAAATTTAAAATCATTGATTGTTCGACTGAGGGAAAATGATATTGATGAAGTGATCTTGGCGACGAATCCCAATATAGAGGGCGAGGCTACGGCCATGTATATAGCCCGACTCATCAAACCGTCGGGCATAAAGACAACCCGTATAGCCCACGGGATTCCGGTAGGAGGAGATCTGGAATATACGGATGAAATCACATTGACGAAAGCAATCGAAGGCAGACGGGAATTATGATCATACTCCCATCTGCCTTTTTGCCATTTTAAGAAGATATTCATATCTGGATCTCGCCGCCATAATATCGTATGCGGCGTAATCGATCAGATCCGGATCTGTAACTTCGTTGAAACGCTTTTCTGCCAGCTTCAACTGGATTTCGGCATCGCGAATGGATGCGTAGAGTTTTTCTTCTTCGGTCTGATTGTGGGGCAGGTTCAGAAAGTGTCGATACATTTTATCTGCAACTCCCTTCACTCCGATAAAACTACTATCCATAATCTCACAGATCCTTTCCTCTTTTGTTATAAACTTCTATTGTTATTCAATTCTATTCTATGCATATTCAGCATATTTTATACAAAATATGGACAGAACTGTTCTCAAGAGGTGAATAGATTATGGAAATGAGCACGGAAATCGGCATTTTGCTTGCGTATGGTTTTGGCATCCTGGTCTTGTATATTTTGGGCTATCTTCTTCTGGTACCTCTCAAATTTCTGCTTAAACTGATAGGAAACAGCATATTAGGCGGGTTGTTTATTTTAGCTATCAATTGGGTCGGCGGACATTGGGATCTTCATATTCCGCTGAACTTCTTTTCGGCGCTCTTTGTGGGTATTTTAGGACTTCCCGGTGCAATTCTGTTGCTGATATTGAATAATTTTCTGTAACGTAGCGGCGAGATGAAACTAATAATGAATTGTGTCTACCGTCAGCACGATAATAAAAACTACAAATAAGAACCTGTCTATTTTTAAGGTCTAATATATACAATTAAGTTCTGAAACTGAGCCATGTCCTCTTTCGAGTTTCAAACATTCTTTGCATTCGAATTAAATGCTGATACCACCTAAGTATAGCAAATTAATAGTTATAATATCGCAAATATGAAGTTGCATATTTTCTGAAAATTATATAAAATTAATTATCAAATTATCTATATATTGGAATTGCTTTCGTTTAATGTTTGTTTTGTTTGCGCAGTTAATAATGTAGGGAAACATGAAATTAAAACAGTTCAAATGATGGAGGAAATGGTACAGGAACACCGACTATAAGCGTTGACGGGAACGAGAATGGCAAATAACTTCTTACAGTCACAGGCATAAGGAGCAGGAATACTTAAAAGGAGGGGATGTCGTTGGATACTAGTATTGTTGTATCACTCCATGTGTTGGACTGGATAGTTATAGCTATCTACGTCGTTATTATTCTGTACATAGGCTATTATTTTTCCAAAAGATCCAAAGGTTTTGATGATTACTTCATGGCAGGAAGAGATCTTAACGCACCTCTTCTTGTAGGAACTCTGGTTTCTACCTTCTATGGCCTCGATACATTGTTCGGTGATTCAGAAGTCGCTTTCTTTGAAGGGATTTCATCATTCTTTGCATATGCGCTTCCTTACACCGCGTTATATGCGGTCATGGCATTTTTATCGCCAGTTTTTAAGGAGAAATTTCCTGAAGGTACAACGATGCAGGAAATTGCTTTTAAAAGATACGGAAAAACTGCAGGGGTGGCTTCATCTATAGCATCATTTTTATATTCCACAAATACTATGGAAATGATGGGAATTGGATTCCTGCTTCGCCTGACCACCGGTATGCCTTTCTGGGTAGGAACTTTGATAGGAGCCATTTTTGTCACCGCATTTACTTGGATGGGTGGTCTTTGGGCTGTAACGATTACTGACTTCATTCAGTTTCTAATAATGATGGTCACCATAGGTCTTGCACTGGTTATCGGCTGGACTGCCATGGGCGGCTATGAAAATATCATGGTAGGACTCGAAAACTTTGTCGGTGAAGACGCAGAATACTATTTCCAGATAGGAGCAGGTTATCTCACTCCCTGGCTCTTGCTTGTATATTCGGTCACCGCGTTTGCAGTATTGGCGGAGCCCGCATTCTTCCAGAGAATTTTCGCCTCGGCCGGACCGAAAGAGATCAAAAAAGCTTTTACAGCAGGTATTCCCATGTGGCTTGCCTTTGACTGGGCTGTAACATTCTTGGGAATCATGGGAGCAGCTGCAATCGGACTTGCAATTATCCCTGAAGTAGTGCCTAACGAAGCATTGTTCGCAGTAGCCGGACAATACCTGCCTGCAGGAGTATTAGGGCTGCTCATCGCCGGAGTCTTCTCCGCGGCCATGTCAACGGCGGACTCCTACTTCCTGGTAGCCGGCGGAGTTATCGGATACGATATTTACAAAGGAGTTATCAATCCTGATGCGGATCAAAAACAGACTGAGAGAATGACCAAAATCGGTGTGTTGATTTCTGCGGCATTATCTCTCGCATTAGCTTTCTTCTTTGAACGCATACTGGAAGTATGGGTATTCCAGGCAACGGTAATTATTACAACATGTATAATACCTGTATACTTCGGAACGTTCTCCAAGAAACCTCCGAAGAAAATTGCGGGAACAGTGGCAACGGTATTCGGCCTAATCGCTTCCGTCATCTGGTATATCTGGACTAACTTCTTCGGAGTTTACGATGAAGAGATGGAAGTCTACATCGTTAAAATAGGCGATGTAGAGTTGTGGCAAGAATATGGCATACTGATAATAACGCCAATAGTGCTCATCCTCTATCTGATCTTCAATAAGCTCGGTAAGGAAACAATGGAATTGAAAGGAGATGAATAGTGATGTTGTGGGATTCTGTATGGGATATCGGTTGTAACATCTTTGGTTTTATAGCGATGATAGGTCCCTTGCTTTTGGTAGGATGGTATTTTAAAGCTGCCAAAGAGAAATTCAGAAAATTGAACGAGCAGAACAAGAATGATTAGCGATTAAACGTCAATTGTTGAGGCTGAGCATGAAAGATAAAAGCGATACAACCTTTCGCAGGGTGGGGTAATCCGCCCTGCGTTTTTTTTATAGGCTTATAAGCCAGT
>DGEG01000145.1 GCA_002385825.1 Firmicutes bacterium UBA3932
TAAACTTCACGTCCTCAGCTGTGAAAGCTGTGCCGTCCTGCCATGTTATTCCCTCTTTCAATCGTACCTGCATGCTCCTGCCGTCTGCTTCGTATTCATAACTGTCCGCAAGAACACCTACCGATTCCAGATTATCATTGAGTGTGAAAAGCCCTTCCAAAATCAGCTTGTTAAGAAAGTAAGTGTCCTCGTCCAGCGACAGCAAAGGATTTAAGGTCCGCACTCGTTCAATAGGAATGGAAACAACATTAGAAGTAATGCGTTCCGGCTGTTTTTCTGATTCATTGCCGGGGAAAACCGCATCCTCGGCGCATCCTGTGCCAAACATTATTATCGAGATTATCAAGATAAAGAACATCAATGCGATAAACGGCTTTCTATTCATAGAGCTCATTCTCCCGCAGTTTGTTTAGTGCTTCGTCAATTTGTCTATAAAGTATTTCTTTAACCCCGCTGTTGTTCAAGATGATGTGCGCTTTTTTAATCTTTTCATCCCGACCCGCCTGAAATCGTATTCGTCTAAGCACGTCCTCCCTGCTGCTATCGTCTCGTTCCATTACCCTTTTAATCCTTATTTCTTCCTCCGCATCTACCATCCAAACCTGATCAACGTATCGATCCATGCCGGTTTCGAATAACAGTGGCACATCGATAAAGACGAAAGGCTCCTCTTCCATGGATCTTGCCCGCTTAAGCAAGGTGTCGATGATCTTCCCGTGCATTATCCCATCGATAATCTTCTTTTTTTCGGGATCGGAAAATACAATCCCGGCAAGGAAACGCCGGTTCAGGTTTCCGTCAGGATTGAGAATATCTTTTCCAAAAGCACGGGTAAGCTCTCCGAGGGTCTCGCTTCCAGGCTCTACTATTTCCCTCGCTACTTCATCGGCGTCAAGCACCGGATATCCTTTTTTCTTCAGATAATCGGAAACGGTAGTTTTTCCCGCACCTATTCCGCCGGTAAGACCTATAATCATCATCTTTTACTCTTTCCAGACATGTTTGTTTAAAATTGCAGGTTCGAAGATTTCTGTATCACTCTATTTTAACTCGTACCAATTTTCCCCCGTATTCAGCTCCACCGAAAGCGGTACCTTCAGTTGTATGGCATTCTCCATATTTTCTTTTAATATGGTCTTTACCCTTTCCAATTCATCGCGATGAGTTTGAATAATCAGCTCGTCATGAACCTGTAGTATCAACCTGGATTTAAGCCCTTCGGCCAAGAGCTGTTTATGGCACTTTATCATTGCAATTTTAATAATATCTGCCGCCGAGCCCTGGATGGGACTGTTCATGGCCAACCTTTCCCCAGCTTGCCTTTGAATATAATTCCTGGCATGTATTTCCGGAATCGGCCTCTTACGGTTCATGATGGTGGTAACATAGCCGTTTTTCTTGCACTCATCTATCTGTCGATCCATAAAGGCTTTTACCTTCGAGTATTTATTGAAATACTCATCAATATACTTTTCTGCCATTTTCCGGGAAATATTGAGTTCGGAAGCAAGTCCGAAACTGCTCATCCCGTATATAACACCGAAATTCACAGCTTTGGCATTGGTTCGCTGAAGAGGAGTAACTTCAGATTCAGGTACTCCGAATACTTTGGCTGCTGTTGTCTTATGGATATCAGTTCCCTTCCGGAAGGAATCAATCAGTGTAGGATCTTCCGACAAGTGAGCCAATACCCGTAACTCGATCTGCGAATAATCCGCTCCCACCAATATCCAATCATCGCTCTCAGGAACGAATGCCTTCCTGAGCTGCCTCCCCAGTTCCTGTTTTATGGGAATGTTCTGCAGGTTTGGCTCGGTACAGCTTATGCGTCCCGTTGCGGCCACTGTTTGCTGAAAATGTGCATGAATCTTCCCGTCTGCATGAACCATGGGAAGCATACCTTCTACATAAGTGCCGTTCAGCTTTGACAGCATCCTGTATTCAAGGATTTGCGCCACGATTTCGTGCTCGTCCTTCAAACGTTCAAGAGTTTCCGCATTGGTTGAATAACCTGTCTTAGTCTTCTTTCCTGCGGGAAGGCGCAGTTTATCAAAGAGGATTTCTCCGAGCTGTTTTGGAGAGTTGATATTGAACTCCTGACCAGCCAAGCTATAAATTCTGGACGTGACGGCGGAAATTTGCTCTCGCAGCCGTTCTCCTGCATTTAACAATTCCTCTCGATCCACCGCAAAACCCTGGGCTTCCATGTGGGCTAACACGCTGATCAGAGGCAGCTCTATCTCTTCAAATACAGGAAGTAGACCTTCTTTTTCCAGTCTTTCATATTGTAAAGGTCGAATCAAGAGCACTGCAGCACACCATCTCGCCCCGTATTCGGAATAATCCACTTGTTTCTGTTCTAAAAAATCCAGCTGTTCTCCGCCGGCACCGGTTTCGGGTCCCTCCAATTCCCGGTGAAAGTACTCCAGAGTCAGCGCATTTAAATCATAGCTGCTTCTGCCGGGTTGAAGTAAATACTGTGCGACGGCGGTGTCAAAAGCGGTTTTCGGTTCCCAATTATTCAAACCGTTGCTTATAAGGGCATAATAGTCTTCTTGGATGTAATGCCCTACAAAGCGCAATTTCGTTGCGGAAATCAGCGATTTAAGGTCTTCAAGAAGGCCTTCCGCAGACAGGTCAATGTAGAAGCACTTTTCCTCCGTGGAAAGTGTTACTCCCGTTAAAGTAGGGATGTCTTTATGGTTATTGTCGCTAAACACTTTAAGGGCAGCCGTATCTACCGTCTTGAAATAGTTCTCGATGGTTTTAAAGTCTGCTCTGCTATTTATAATAGTTATGAGAGGCAGTTTTTCTTTTTCCAGGCTACCGTGCCCTTCATCCCTGTCCTGCTCCGGTATTTGGAGCTTCTTTAAAAAACTGTTGAATTCCAACTTTTTATATAGTTCAATAAGCTTGCTGTAATCCGGTTCTTCTTCTATATAATCTTCCAGCTGTATGTCGATGGGAACTTCTTTATTGATTTCTGCCAAACGCCTGCTCATTAACGCCAGCTGAACATTTTCCTCTATCTTTTCCCGGAGTTTTGGATTGGCAATGTGCTCCGTATTGTTGATCAGATTTTGAATGCTTCCATATTCGAGTATCAGCTTCTGAGCCGTTTTCTCCCCAACTTCCGGAACGCCTGGTATATTATCTGAGGGATCTCCCATCAGTCCCTTGAAATCCACAAATAGTTCCGGAGAAAAGCCGTATTTTTCTACTATGGCATCGTAATCGTACTCTTCGAACTCCGAAATGCCCTTTTTGGTAATGATTACTTTAGTAATGCGGCTGGCAAGTTGAAGGGCGTCCTTATCACCGGTGATAATCAGCGGCTCAAATCCCTCTTCCTCGGCTCTTCTGGCTACCGTGCCGATGATATCATCCGCCTCAAAGCCGTCGATTTCCAGAATCCGTACTCTCATGGCTTCCAGTACTTCTTTTAGCACAGGTACCTGCATTGCAAGCTCGGGGGGCATTTTCTTTCTCCCGGCTTTATAATCTGCAAATTCAAGGTGACGGAAGGTAGGTGCTTTCCTGTCGAAGGCTACTGCCAGATAACCCGGTTCGTAGTCTTTTCGTATTTTCTGCAATATATTAAGAAAACCGTACACCGCATGGGTGTACAGTCCTTCTTTTGTCATCATTGGCCGCTGAATGGCATAATAGGCCCGATTGATCAGGCTGTTGCCATCAATCACTACCAGTTTGCGGTTCTTCTTCCTCGGCATCATTTCCTTCGAGCTGTTCTTCGATTGGTTCTCCTTCCGTTGATTGCTGTTCTGGTTGCTCATATATTACTCCTTGCTCTCCCCTGAGGGTCAAAGGTACATTTACAATCTGCCCCTCCGGATCCGAAAGTATCAAAACTGTAAACATATATGCTCCGGTGTCACTGTCTCTCTCACAGTCTGTCAATTCATATTCATAGCCGGACAGATACTCATCTAAAAGTTTTAAATAGTTCCGATATTCTTCTGTCGTTTTTATATATTGGCTGCCTTCCCTGCATAAGATATCCGGCTCTGTAGCCTGCATTCCAAAATAAAGTTCAGCATTATCCACATTATCACTATTGCCGTCGGATTCTTGGGGCAATTCTCTGGACGAAGGAGCCGGAGCGGACCTTTCCGCCATTACACGTAGATCGGCAGCAAGTTCCATATCTTCACTTTCAGCAGCTTTTTCGGCTCCCGCACCGGGAGCAGCTCCATAAGATGCCCTTTCTTCCGCCGTCGAGTCTGAATCCTCTGCGGCAAGCATTATATCTCCAACCGGAGCCTCTTCTGATACGTTATGCCATGAAAACAATCCGATATCATCATTATATACGGAGAGGGATGCAAAAACAACAACAAAGCATGCAGCAATGACCGCCGCCGCCTTTAGGTAACGATTGCGTTTTTTCCTGGCTGTGATAAGAAGTTTTTCCTGTCGGATTCTTTTTCCTTCTTCTTTGAGTGCCTCGCTTAAGCGCCGTTCAAATTTGTCCGGTATCTTCTCTTCCGGTATATTATGAAGAATTGCCAACAGTTTTTCTAAATCATTATCAATTATTTTTTCGTTGTCCAGTTCCATGTTCCTTTCCATCGGGCGCTCTTCCCCCTCTCATTCTGTTAGACGCATGATTCATCGTATTGTTCCAAGATCATGTGTTTCAATTTCTGCCTTGCCCGATTGATTCTGGATTTTACCGTACCCATTGAACATTCGAGAATCTGACTGATTTCTTCATAGGAAAAGCCTTGAATGTCTCGTAATATTATGATTTCTTTTTGATCTTTGGGGATCTTATCAAGACAACTCAATACATATGTAGCGGTAAGTTTTGCATCGAATGCTTCCGGAGGTGTAGGTGATGTGTCGGGGAGATCGATTATTGTCTCACCGTCCTCGTCTGCACGATAGATGCTGATATTATTCCTCTGGTGCTTGTTCTTTCTGAGAAAGTCGTGGCAGGTATTTACAACGATGCGGTAGACCCAGGTGTCAAATTTGCAATCTCCTTTGAATTTATCCAGGTGACGAAACACTTTGATCATACTTTCCTGAAGAACATCCATAGCATCCTCTTCGTCACGCAAATAACGGAGCGCCGTGTTGTAAGCTTTTGTTTTGCAGTTTTGAATCAACAACTCAAAACTGGCCTCGTCACCGGATTTGGCTTTTTCGATTAAAATCGCCTCGTTATAAACATCCGCCATCTGGATTATCCTTTTTCACAGAGAAAAATGTGTTATACTAGGAAACGATTATAGCACAGTAAATAAACGGAGGCAATTATGTATACTACCCCGCTGGTGGATTATCACACCCATACCACTTATTCAACAGACGGATATTCTTCAATGAAAGACATGGTGGCAACTGCTGCCGCCTTGGGAATATCTCAGATTGCCGTAACAGATCATTACGATCCGGATTATCCGTTGGATGCCTGGGGTGAAGGGTTTTCTCTGGCCGAATATCAAAACGAAATGGAAATCGTTAAAGAAGAATTCAAAGACCGTATTACGCTCATAAAGGGACTTGAGGTCGGTATCCAGCACGGCGGCACCATGGATAAGTGCAGTCAAGTTGTGAGAGGATATGACTATGATTTTATCATCGGGTCATTTCATTGCGCGGAAGGTTTTGAATTGTCCTGTGGATCCTTTTTTAAGGATCGATCTGTGGAAGATGCCACAGCCGCCTTTTATAAATATGTCTACGACTGTCTTCGCGATTACAAAGACTACGATGTGTTAGGTCACATAAACGTTATCGACCGCTACGGGTCATACATCCCTTTTTATGGTGATGAGCTGATGGATATAATAAGGGAAGTGTTGAAACGGATAATAGAAGACGGAAAAGGAATTGAAATAAACACCTCGTCATTCCGCTATGGCATGGGGGGTCATACCGTCCCTTCCCAGGGCATTTTGCAACTTTACCACGAACTGGGAGGCGAGATTGTAACCGTAGGCTCAGACGCCCATGCCGTTCGGGACGTAGGTTTTGGCATGCAGTGGGCCTACGATAAATTGAGAAGCGTTGGCTTCCGGTACCTAACTACCTTCTGCCAACGCAAGCCTTCTTTTATTAAGCTGTGATTGCGACCCCTGTAATTTATAGAAAATCCTTTGCGGCCTTAAGACCGTAAGCCGGTTCTGCCATGTAAACCGCCCGGTTAATGGCTCTGGCCATCACCTCTGCGGCCAGGGCTCCTACCGCATCCGGCATAACTTCTTCTTCTCCCGTTGCAAGAACGAAAATAGTATCCCCGTCCGCCATGGTATGTACGGGACGTATAGCTCTTGCGAAACCATTGTGCGCTATGGATGCAACCTTGTTAGCCTGAGTTTTTGTCAGTTTTGCATTTGTAACCACGCATCCGATGGTGGTGTTTCCGCTAAAAACGTTTCTGTTTTTGTCATACTCCTCGTACATGCAGGCCTCCGTGTTGTATATTGCCGTCTTATCTTTGTTCAGAATGCCGGCGATGCGCTTTCCCGTATCCACATCTATAACATCTCCTAACGCGTTGACGGCTACGATGGCTCCGATGATCCATTCTCCCATCTGCACCGCATAGGTGCCCAGGCCGCTCTTCATCATGTATTCCATTCCCAGGAACTTGCCAACTGTAGCGCCTGTGCCTGCGCCTACATTACCTTCAGCCGGCTTTTGGGAAGATGCGTTTAAACAAGCTTGGTATCCCATGGCTTTGTCCGGCCTGCATTTCGGATCGCCTACAACCAGGTCGAACAATGAAGCGCCGCAGACAATGGGAACAACTCCGATGCCCACATCAAAGCCTTTACCGTTCTCCTCAAGATACTGCATGGCGCCTGAAGCCGCATCCAATCCATAGGCGCTTCCTCCCGACAGCATGACGGCATGGATCTGCTCCACCAAATTGACGGGTTTCAGCAATTCCGTCTCCCTGGAAGCGGGTCCGCCTCCCCTTACATCCACACCTGCATATGCGCCTTCCTCACAGAGTATTACCGTACAACCTGTACCGCCTTCCACATCCTGGGCGTGACCTACTTTTATCCCTTTAATATCCGTTATACTGACTTCTTTCATTGCGCACCTCCCGGAGTACCGATAAGGACAGACCCTTTGAATGAGAATTCACTCACCGGGTCTGTCCTTGTCGTTTAAATATCTTAAAGCGCTTGCATGATTCGGATGGCTTGAATTAAAGCAATAATGACGCCGACCACTGCTTCACCGCCCAAAAGGCCTGCTGCAATAATCTGGCCGTTTCCGACCTTTTCATAATTAGGTGCAGCTTTCATAACGATGAACCGCAAAGCACCTCCTATAAAAGCTGTCATGGAAAGATAGAAAGGCAGGTAAACGCCAAGCCCTAAAGTCATTACAGGGAAATTGACGATATAGAGTATTATAGCCGCTATCAATCCGATGAGAAATGCGGGCATATGGGAAATTCCGCCTACCATTGCAGCTACAGCGCTGGCCTGAGGTGCCGGGAACATATCCGGGTTACCGAAGGCAGACGGTCCATAAGCCTTCATTATGACTAAAAGAACGATTACAGAAACAAAACCTCCTATAATGCCGCCGATTACTTCACCCAGCCATTGGGCTTTCGGATCGGATTTAAGTATGTACCCTGCCTTAAAGTCGTTCATTACGTCTCCGACAAGTCCGCAGGCAACGGCTACGATAGCAGCAACAAAGAAGGCCTCAGTCTGTCCGATGCTGGATACAGCCTTGGTGGCAATGAGCACTATGATTCCGAATATCTCCATAGGATTGATGCCCGTCTGGCCTACGCATTGAGAAGACATGGCAGTGGCAAGCCATACACCGATAATTGTGCAAATGGACGCCACTATGCCCATGTCAGCCAGAACTGTGAAGATAAAGGCCAAAATTACCATTGCGATGGGAGCCCAGCGGAGCGGGATCACGCCTCCCCCAACGCTGCCCTTGCTGAACATGGGGCCAAAGATCTCTTTCGCCTTGGGCAAAATTCCCTTGACAACGATACCGATACCGGTTCCCACCATGAGACCGATTCCTAGTGAAGATTTAATGCTTGCAGCGGTGGCAGCATCCCAAATCCCTGCTACCTGTCCTCCGATGAGAATACCGAAATCACCGATGATAGCGCCGAGGAACCATACGCCGATAAATACCGGGCCGATGATATATCCTACGGCAATCAGCATTAACGAAAGCCACATGCCACCTAAGGAGCCATAAGGCATCATCCTCTTAAACCATACAACGCCGGCTCCAAAGGTTCCAAACCAGTCTCGCAGAACCGTGAATACAGCAGCTACACCCAGGGATGCAAACAGGGTTCCTGCCTTTTTTCCGCCTTCGTCCCCGACGATTAACGTGTCGGCAGCGGCCTGCCCCATGGGATATGGAAGCTCTTTGAATTCAATAAAATATTTTCGTATCAGTGCAGTAAAAATCAAGCCTAAAAGTACGCCGCCGAGAGTGATAACGAACAACGCCAGGATACTGACTTCCGCATCAGGCTTCAGCATCCAGATGCCGGGTAACGTAAAAGCTAAGCCTCCTGCAACCATGGCACCTGCAGACATGGCGGTATGGGTCACATTGATTTCGTTGATATTTGTATTCCCCAGTGCTTTCAATGAGAACATGGAAACCAATGCAACGAACATGATGGGCCAGGGCAAAGCGCCAAGCTTCAACGCTACGAACATAGAGCTCATCGTAAGAATGATGGCCCCGATTGCGCCGATAATCATGCTGCGTACTGTAAATTGCTCGCTGAATGACGAAGCATACTTTACAGTTTTCTGTTCTTCTGCCATAGCTTACTTCCCTCCTTTTAATCAGTTTTTATATATCTTTGCTTATAAAGGATCAGGTTCGTCAGTACCGAGTTTACCGGCGTCGTAATCCCGAGACTGCGCCCCTCCCTGCAAACCGCTCCGTTGATCATTTCAATTTCAGTCTTTTTGCGATTGAGAATATCCTGCAACATAGATGACTTATTGGCTGCAGTAGCCTTGCATACATCCTTTGTATGTGAGACGGGATCCTCGTATTGCAAGCAGATTCCTTTTGCAAGGGCCACCTGATGAGCTTCCTCCACCGCCGCTTCCAACAATGCTTCCAGTTCCGGATAATCCAACAGTTGGCCATTGTGAAGCCCCGTAATAGCAGTGAGCGCATTGATGCCTACGTTGACTAACAATTTGTCCCAGATAAGTCCCATTACATTATCTGAGACTTCCGTTTCGAGCCCGACAGAGGACATCATATCGGCGAGTCGGACCAGGCGGTCCGTTATATCTCCTGTCAGTTCTCCGATAACCGTCTTTCCTGCACCCGCATGGCGTATTCTTCCCGGTCCCAACATGGTTGCTCCATGGGCAGTGGTTCCGGCAATAATATTTTTATCACCCAATTCGGCCTCGATCAGCTCAACGTTACCAAGGCCGTTCTGAAGGGTGAGCACGATTGTATGCGCACCGAAAATACTCCTGTTGGACCGAACCGCTTCTCCGGTCATGGTGGATTTTACGAAAACTATAGCCAAATCACAAGGGCCGACGTCCTCGGCTTTGGACACCGCCCTGACCTTCTTATAGTTTATCAGTTTGCCGTCCTCTTCCATAAAAAGGCCATGATCATTGATCGCCTTAACATGCTCTTCCCACACATCCACCAGAAGAACCTGGTTTCTGTCCGACTCCGACAATTTGGCTCCATAGAGGCATCCCATGGCGCCGGCACCAATGATGGCAATTTTCATATCAATACAACCTCTTTAGCTCTTCCTCCGACACTCCTCCAAAGGTGTGTTTCTCTTCCGGGAAAGCGCCGGATTTCACATCCTCTTTGTATTCTTCCAAAGCCTTGGTTATCTCAGAGCCCAGATTCCTGTACTGTTTAACAAATTTGGGAACGAATTTTTCAAACAAACCCATCATATCGTGGAACACCATAACCTGGCCGTCCGTATACCTGCCGGCACCTATACCGATGGTGGGTATATCAAGTTTTTCCGTGATCAGTTTGCCAAGCTGTTCGGGTATGCACTCCAGGACGATGCTGAAGGCACCCGCTTCCTGCAATGCCAGCGCATCTTCCAGGACGTCCTTTGCAGCCTCTCCTTTGCCCTGAACTTTAAATCCGCCTAACTTTGATACGGTCTGAGGTGTAAGCCCGATATGTGCCATAACCGGAACTCCTGCATCAACGATGGCCTTTACCGTGTCAGCCACTTCTTTTCCGCCTTCCAGTTTAACCACATCACATCGTCCTTCCTTCAGCAGACGGGCGGCATTATGAACTGCTTGCTTCTTCGATTCATTGTAAGATCCAAAGGGCATATCTCCGACAATCAAACAGCTGGGTGCACCCTTCACAACCGGTTTAATGTGGTGAATCATCTGATCCATCGTACAGGATACAGTGGAGTCATCTCCGAGAACCGCCATCATCAGTGAATCTCCCACCAAGATGATTTCAATGCCGGCTTTTTCTACCATACAAGCTGTAGGATAATCGTAAGCGGTAACCATGGAAATCTTCTCTCCGCGATCCTTCATTTCCTGAATTTTCAATGTGGTTATCTTTGCCATTTCCTCTTCCCTCCCGCATCTCTTATATTTATTGTTTTAAATCTAAAATAGACCGGAAATTCTGCCCGTGTTATCCACGTCGATGGACTCGGCAGCAGGCACTTTCGGCAGTCCCGGCATTGTCATGATATCCCCTGTGAGCACCACGACGAAACCAGCACCCGCAGACACTTTTACATTCCTGACCGTCTGCTTAATGATAACGCCCGGATT
>DGEG01000114.1 GCA_002385825.1 Firmicutes bacterium UBA3932
ATTCCACTGCAGGGGCGCAGACAAACATGTCTTTAGAAGAGACAGTTGAAGACTTGAAGGATTTGATCCGCACAATGGATAGAAATGGAGGGCTGTAAATATGAAAGTTATATTGCTTCAGGATATAAAAGGTCTGGGCAAGGCCAATACCGTAGTCAACGTTAAGGACGGCTATGCGAGAAATTATCTGATACCGAAAGGTCTTGTTAAAGAAGCGACCCCTGCAAACATGCGGGAATTGGAGCGCATCATTGCAGAAAATGCCGCTAAGAGGGCGGAAAATCTGGAAGAGGCCCAAGCCCTGGCAAAGAGATTGGAAACCCTCAGCGTCATCATAAAAGGCAAGGGAGGCGAAAGCGGGAAGCTCTTTGGATCCGTCACGGCCAAGGATATCTCCGACAGCCTCAAAGAGCAACATGATATTGAAATAGACAAAAAGAAATTCGTCCTCGAAGCCCCGATAAAGCATCTGGGGGAACATGAGGTGGATATCAAGCTCTTTGCAGATGTCACGGCAAAACTCAAGGTAATCGTCGAATAACCGGTAATAACCGGCCTGTCCAAATGTTCAACAATCATTCGAGGTAAGAGACATGAATCAGATGGAACGGATCCCTCCCCATAGCGATGATGCGGAAAAATCCGTACTGGGGTCTATCATATTAGACAAGGAAGCTCTTTTTGAGGTGCTGGAAATCCTCAGTCCGGAGGATTTCTACAGCGAGATGCACCGGGAGATCTACCGGGCCATTGTAGCCATTTACAGAAAGGGCGAGTCGGTAGACATGCTGACGGTCTCCGAGGAACTGAAAAAGAGGAACACCCTTGAAATGGCTGGCGGCAGAAGCTATATCGCTCAGCTGTCTTCCATGGTCCCGTCCACCGCCAATGCAGCTCAATACGCAAAGATTGTCAGCGAGAAAGCCTTGTTGCGGAGCTTAATCAACGCCTCCTCCGAGATAATGGAGCAGGCCTATCAGGCAGCCATGGAACCGGAAGAGATATTGGACCAGGCCGAGCAAGCCGTGTTTAAGATTGCTCAGACCCGGCAGAAACGCGACTTTGAAGCGTTAAAAGAGATACTCTATTCCAACTTGAACCGCATCGATGAAGTTGCCAAGATGGAAGGAGGGCTTACGGGCCTTACTACGGGATTTGTCAGCCTCGACAAGTACACATCAGGGCTGCAGAAATCGGACCTGATCATCGTCGCGGCGAGGCCCAGCATGGGAAAAACAGCCTTCGCGCTGAATATTGCCCAGCAGGCCGCGCTGAAAGGAGACGCCAGCGTCCTTATATTCAGTTTGGAAATGTCCAAGGAACAGTTGGGTCAGCGGCTCCTTTCCATGGAAGCCAAAGTCGAAATGCAGAAGCTGAAAACGGGTAACCTGGAACACGCCGACTGGGACCAGATCTACGAGGCCATCGACAAACTTTCAACGGCAAAGATTTACATAGACGATACTCCCGGAATCAGCGTCCTGGAGATTAAAAATAAAAGCCGCCGTCTGAAGGCGGAAAAGGGGCTTGATCTCATCGTCATCGACTACCTTCAGCTAATGTCCATCGAAGGCAGGGTAGAGAGCAGGCAGCAGGAAATCAGCGCCCTGTCCAGATATCTAAAACAGCTTGCCAGGGAGTTGGACTGCCCCGTAATAGTACTATCCCAGCTCTCCCGTGCTCCCGAGCAGCGTTCCGACCACAGGCCTGTACTCTCCGATCTCAGGGAATCCGGCTCCATCGAGCAGGATGCGGATATCGTAATGTTTCTTTACCGGGATGAATACTATAATCCTGAAACGGATAAACCGAACATCTGCGAAATAAACATCGCCAAGCACCGGAGCGGACCTACCGGAACGGTTGAAGTTACTTGGTTGGGCAAATATACGAGATTTGTAGATAGAAGCTATATTTCGGAAGCGTTTTAGTGAAATCGGGAGGGATAATTATGATCACAAAGCATATGAGCATGGGCGAGATTTTGGATCTTGATGCTAAAATCGCTGATGTTCTTGAGTCCTATAGCCTGGATTGTCAAAACTGTTCCGGAGCCCAGGGCGAGACATTGGAGGAGGCGGCAAAGGGTCACGGTGTGGATTTAAACGATTTGATTGAGGCGCTGAACAAGGTTCTAAAAGGCTGAAACACTGTTAAATGCGGAGCAGGTGGAAATGAACTTTAAACGGGAAAAAATCAACAACTATTATTTACACGACACAGCAGTAGAAAACGTATTCATCAATGAGTTTCTTCCTGTCGCTCCCGGAGATTTTGTCAGGGTCTATTTGTTTGCCCTGATGTATGCCGGTATCAGCGTATCCATTAACAATGAGAGCATAGCCAAGCAGTTGTCCATGCCGGTGGAAGACGTCCTGAAGGCCTGGACTTTCTGGGAAGGAAAGGGCGTCGTTCGAAAGCACTACCCGGACCCCGCCGACAAGCTTCATTACAAGGTGGAGTTCCTTAACCTGAAAGAGCAGATTTACGGCAACGGTAAAGCCAAGAGCGGCAAAGAAAAATTGCCCGCCAATTTGCAGGGGCTGATGAGCGACAAAGAGCTGAAGAAGATGTACAGCCGCATCGAGCAGATTACGGGCCGCTTCTTGCAGGGCAAGGAGCCGGTGACCATCCTGAACTGGATCCGCGACTACGAAATGCCCCCGGAATGCATCGTCTTCGCCTATGAATACTGCTCTAAAAACCGGAACAACTGCAGGTTGAATTATGTGGGGGCCGTTGTGAAGGAATGGGCCGGCAGGGGATTGAAAACCGTGGCTGGTATCGAAGCCCACCTCCAGGAGACGGACAACCGCCACTACCTGTACAGAAGAGTTATGAAAGCGCTGGGCTTTACCCGCAATCCAACCGAGGAAGAAAAGCGCATCATGGATACTTGGTTTGACGATTACAATTTGGATATCGACCAGGTTCTTGAAGCTTGCAAAAAGACCAGCGGCATCTCCAATCCCAACATCAATTACGTCAACACAGTATTGACTTCAAAAGGTAAAGCCGGCGACGGCGTACAAAAAGAAAGCGCCGGAGACAGTCTCATCGCCATGGTGATGCGGTCCTATGAGGAGGACCGGCTAGCCAACGAAGCGGCGGCGGAAGAGAGGCGCAAAGAAGTTTATAAAGCGGTGCCTCGCATCCGGGAAATCGAGGAGGAGATACGCAAGATCAGCATGGAGATTTCAAAGCTTATGCTGTCCCGGGGAGAGGGAGCAAAGGTTAAGATTGAAGAGTTAAAGCGTCGCGCAGATGCTCTGACCGGTGAAAGGTCTTACCTTCTGACCGACAACAACTTTAAAATCAATTATCTGGACGTATGGTATACTTGTCCTAAATGCAAGGATATGGGGATTTTGGACAGCGGAGCCAGGTGTCCCTGCTTTGCCGTCAAGCTCGACGAATTTGGAAAAAAGGTTTGATAAACCGGGCATCAGACGTTATAATTAGTACATATATATATTCAAACGATGTCCTGGAAATATTGGGGAGGCACTTATGGCAGAGTTTTCTGTGCGCGAACCAATCACTTCTGATAAAGATGATAAAAATTCTATTATAAAGAATAGTTTAAGAGACACCGAAATCGGTACCTCTGCTTTTGATATACACTATGATCCGGACAGCGCCCATCGCCGGTTTATCAGACAGCAGGCGAAGCATCATATCAATCGCGTTATAGAGGACAAGCTGGACGATTCCAGGTTTGTAGAGGTAACCGACAGCATCGAGGAAGCTCTCCAGCGCATCGCAAGGGAAAGACAGCAGGAAAGGGAGCAGTATAGAGCATTGAGTCAGACCGGAAGCAAAAGGAAAAAGAAGCGTAAAAAGGATATGCCGGTTTTGACCGCTGTCGTTGAGGTGGATGAAACTACGGATTCCATTGAGGCAAACGTTGAAACTGTTCAGGTTTCGAGCAGGATTGAAACTGCCGATAAAACAGTTGAAGTTCCGAATACGGTTGTTGATGCGGCAGAAACTGCCGCAGAAAATGTAGCAGCTTCGGCCACAACGGAGGCCGCGGTAACTACTGAAACTCCGGCTGCGGTTACGATTGAAACAACCGTGAAAAAGACGGCTCCGACAGCGACAGAGGTTACAGATAAGATCGCAGAGACAGGCGAAATTTCAACTACTACCGAATCAGCTGAGATTACTGAAGTTTCCATGGCTGCCGGGCAGGCAGAAATTGTCGAAACTCCGGATAACCGGCTTGATCTTTATATGGATCGAATTCTATCCCGCATGCAGACATGCCTGCGGTTTATTATGTCTTTCGTTCTTACAACAGGAAATCGTATCGCATATCGCGCGCTTATAAAGGCAGCCCCTTTGATAAAAGTTTTGGTCAAAGGGTCGAATCTCATAGTCAACCGGATTCGTGCCGCAGAGGCCCGCCTGTCAGACAAAATGGCCGCTGCCGTGGATCGAACCGACGGTTTTGTGGACAAGCTTTTCGATAGGGGAGCTCGATATCTCAGTGCCTTTATTAAGAAGCAGAGGCAGGCCAGAGACTGGTGCGAGGCCCACAAGCGTTTGTTGCTTGGAAGCGTGGCGGGAATGGCAGTTGTGGCAGCTTCAGTCTCCCTGGTAATCGGACATATCACGGCTTATGAGTACATGTACAACGACAAGGTTCTGGGCATAGTTAAGAACCAGAAAGACGTGTACGATATCATCGATACCATAGGGGACAAGCTTACATATGCCTATGGCGCTGAAATTACCATAGATAAGGAAAAGGATATCAGTTTCCGCAAAGTCATGGGATTTGACCTGAAACTGGACGGCAAGGAAGATATTCTGAACCAGTTTACATATCTGCGCGACATGAACGCTACCGCCTACGCCATCGTTGCGGACGGGCAGCAGAAAGCTATCCTCTACAGCAAGAAATGCGCAGAGAAGATATTGAAAGATATTCAAAATACATATGTCCAGGGCAGCGACTCCGTTGAGTACGAGTCGATAGGATTTAAAGAAAAGATTGAAATAGTCGAGGTCGATACAAAGATCGGCAATATTCAGGATGAGAAAAAAGTCCTGGAATACATGCTCACAGGAGCCGTGGAGAAAAAAACCTACGCCGTTCAAAGCGGGGATACTTTGTCGGGAATCGCCAAAAAACTCGGCATATCCATGGATGATCTTACGGCCGCAAATCCGGACGTGGATCCCACCAGGCTGCAGATCGGCCAAGAGCTGACCCTCACCAGACCCTGTCCCGTGCTTACGGTGCAGACTACGGAAATCGCCGAATACAAAGTTCCCATCGACTATGATATCGTTTACGAGGAGACCTCCGCTCTATATAAAGGAGAGCAGACCGTCAAATCCGCCGGCGTAAAGGGAGAACGTCTCGTAGTAGCCAGGATTGTCCGCAACAACGGGGAAGAAGTAAGCAGGCAAGAGCTCAGTACGACAATTCTTTCCGAGCCTAAATCACAGGTAGTTCTCAAAGGAACCAAGGAGCTGCCGCCGCTGATAGGTACGGGCAAATTCATCTACCCCGTCAGGGGCGCCAGACTGACCTCCAGATTTGGATACAGATGGGGAAGGATGCACAACGGCATCGATCTGGCCGCTCCTACCGGAACCAAGATCCGGGCTGCCGACGGCGGGAAGGTAATATCGGCAGGTTGGGAAGGCGCACTGGGCTATTGCGTGCGCATAGATCACGGGCAGAATAAAGTAACCGTGTACGGTCATTGCAGCAAGATTTTCGTTAAAAAGGGAGATCGGGTCTACAAGGACCAGCACATCGCCAATGTAGGTAATACGGGCAGGAGCACAGGGCCGCATCTTCACTTCGAAATACATGTAAACGGCGTGCCGCAGAATCCCCTAAAATACCTGCCGTAGCAAGGAATAGGGTGATATGAATGGATTGTAAAAAAGTATTGATCATAGAGGACGAAAAGTCCATAGCTGATATCATTCGATTCAATCTGGTAAAAGAAGGATTTGAAGTCGATATAGCTCACGACGGGAAGACGGGATTAGATAAAGCTTTATCCGCAAAGCCGGATCTGGTCCTTTTGGACGTTATGCTGCCGGTAATGGACGGCTTTCATGTATGCAAAAAAATCAGGGAATGCAGCACCGTACCCATCGTCATGCTCACCGCAAAGGAAGAGGAAGTGGACAAGGTGCTGGGTCTCGAACTGGGGGCCGACGATTATATCACAAAGCCCTTCGGCATGCGTGAACTGATTGCCAGGATAAAAGCCAACATCCGGAGGACCGATCTGATGAGCAACCTTCAGGATGCGCCTTCCAACGTGAGGGAGTTTGGAAACCTGGCCATCGATCTGAACCGGTACGAAGTTCGAAAGAACGGAGAACCTCTCGACCTGACCCTTAGAGAATTTGAACTGCTCAAATATCTGGCCGAGCGGGAAAACCGCGTATTTTCAAGAGAACAACTGCTCGAGGAGGTGTGGGGCTACGAATATTACGGAGACATCCGTACAGTAGACGTTACCGTAAGAAGGCTCAGGGAAAAACTTGAGGACGATTCCAGCAACCCGAAATACATCATGACAAAGCGTGGCATCGGCTATTATTTCAGGAGGCCGTAACCCAATGTTCGCTAAGAGGAGATGGAGAAGCATACGCTTCCGTATCGTATTGATTTACTTTCTGTTAGTGTTCATTGCGATGACGGTTATCGGCGTCTTCATAACGGATCAGCTTGAGGCATATCAGATGGAGCTGATCCGCAGCAATTTTACGAAAATTGTCCAGGAGAGCGTAATCTCTCTTCAGGAGTACGAACATCTCAACCAGCACAGGGAGGAGATCCAGGCTGATATCCAGTCCTGGGCGGAAAACCTGCGGGAAGAGATGTTTGTTGTTGATGACGGCTTTGTAATCATCGCTTCCAGCAATTCCAATTACATCGACAGAAGTGCCCTGGATTTGTTGGATCAGAGCATCCTGGTACGGGGGATGACCGGTGAAATATCCGAGCAGGACGGGGTGCTGGCATCGGGAATCCCGGTTAAAAACATGGTGTTTCCCATTGAGAAGAACGGAAACGTAAAAGGTCTCGTCTGTCTTCGCGCAGATATTACCAGTGTTTATCAATCTCAGAGCCAGGCCAGGATGATCATTTTACAGGCTATGTTGGCAGCCCTTTTGATCACCGTGGGACTTGGCTTTTTCATCGCCCGGAGCATTACCGTCCCCATCAACGACGTTACGGAAAAGGCGTTGAAGATGTCCGAGGGGGATTTCAGCCAGGAGGTCAGCGTCAGATCCGACGACGAGATCGGGCGCCTGGCGGAGATGTTCAACCTGCTCAGGGAGAAGCTGGATTATACCCTTGCAGAAATAAACAGCGAGAAGAACAAGCTTGAGACCATCCTTAAAAATATGGGGGACGGTTTGCTTGCCGTGGACAACGAAGGCCGAATCATTCTGGCAAACCACGCCGCCATGCAGATGTTGAATTTAAAGCAAAAAGATATAGAAGACAAATCTTACGACGAAATCATCGGCAAACTAAGCAATAACCTTTTATATGAAAACATCCGAGAACGCAGCCTTGAGGGCGGTTACCACGAAGTAGTGGAAAAGGCAGGCCGCGCCTACGATGTGCGCTATGACCGTTACACGGACGAAGGCGGACAGGATATGGGCATGATTGTGGTTTTCCAGGACATTACGGAGCAGCAGAAGCTGGAGAATATGCAGAGGGACTTTGTGGCCAATGTCTCCCACGAGCTCAAGACACCGCTTACCACCATCAAGAGCTATACGGAAACCCTGATGGACACGGAGATCAACGACTGCTCCACCATCGAGCATTTTCTCAGAATTATAGACGAAGAAACCGACCGGATGAGCCGGCTTGTGAGGGACCTCCTGCAGCTTTCCAAGCTGGATTACAAGCAGGAGAAATGGTTTAAAAAGGATACCAATCTGGTCAACGTGGTGAAAACCGCACTGTCAAAGGTTGAGATGACTGCGGCAAATAAGGATCAGCAACTCATCAGCCTGTTTGACCCCAAACAGAGGATCATGACCGTTATCGACAGGGACCGGATCGATCAGGTTCTGCTCAACGTGCTGTCCAATGCCATAAAATATACGCCTGAGGGCGGTAAAATCCAGGTTGATGTCTTCAGCGAAGACCCCATGGCGAAAGTCGTCATAACCGATAGCGGCATCGGCATCGCCGAAAAGGAGATTCCCCGGGTATTTGAACGGTTTTACCGGGTGGATAAGGCCCGATCCCGGGAAATGGGAGGCACAGGCCTCGGGCTGTCCATCGCCAGGCAAATCGTTGAGGAACACGGGGGAACCATTGTGATCCAAAGCAAGCTGGGCGAAGGCACCCGCGTCACCATCAGTCTTCCCCTGTCTCCTACCCGCGGCCAGCGGAATATCGAGTAGTTTACATGCATATGGGCCTTTCCTCCCGCATAGGGATTAGAGAAGGGAGGAATGAGCATGCACAGTTTAATGATTGAAGACCGCAAGCAAATAACTATAACGGATGTGGCCGATGTTGAAAGCTTCGACGAAGAAACCATACTGCTTTCCTTGCACAGCGGGGGACTGCTTTTAAAAGGGCAGGATCTCCACATCCAGAAGCTGGACATTGAAGAAGGCAAGGCGATAATAACAGGGACCGTCAATTCCGCCGCGTATACGGCCAAGCGCGAAAAGTCCGAAGGCGGCCTGCTCAAAAAGCTGCTTAAATGAGCTTGCCCGTTCGTGAAGAAAAATGAGTCCGCTGATTCGCCAACAGGTTTTCAGTTTTTTTGTCATGTTCTTTTGCGGGGCGGGAGTCGCTATGTTCCGGCAGCTGTTCAAGTCGTATCAGAGAGACTACCGGCCGCGCAGGAGCATTTTTATTTTACAGGAAATACTCTTCTGGCTCTTTGCCGCGTTGATTACTTCCGCATGTCTTTATTATGCCGATTACGGAGCCGTTACGGTGCGAGGGATGATCGGCTTTACTCTCGGCGCTTTTTTGTGGTACAATATTCGCAAACATATTCAAAATCGCAATTAACCTAATTAAATCACAGCAAGATCGGCAGGAAAACCGGAGATATGGGAACTTGTTTCACGCGCTCCGGTTGGATTTTCAGAAGACCCTCCGTGGGAGATGCGGGTGCATGGTAAAGAGGCGCAGGAGCAGAGAATTAAAAAACAATCAGGTTATAGACATAGAAGCTGCGCGGCGGGAACGGCGGGAGCGGCGCAAGCTTGCTGCTGCCGAAAAGGCCGAAAAAGAGAAGGAGCGTCGCCGGGAGCTTTCGAAAAGACAGGTGATAAAAAGCAAGCGTCGCAGGATTGTCTATTGCCTGATTTTTATCGTCATAGGACTGATTATCGGCGCTTCGGCCTACAATGTAATTAAACTCAAAATGGAGGAAGCAGAGGCTCAGGCAAAGCTGGACAGGCTGTTGGAGGAAAAACAGGCATTGGAAGATGAGCTGGCTCTCGTCGACAGCGAGGAATATATTGAGCAGCAGGCCAGAGAGCATCTGCGAATGATTATGCCCGGAGAGATCCTGTACGTTATAAAGGATAAAGAAGAGGACGAGAATGAGACAGAAAATTGAGCAGGTCATCGTCGTGGAAGGCAGGGATGATGAAAGCGCTGTGAAAGCGGCGGTGGATGCTCAAATTATTGTGACCGGCGGATTCGGTATCAGCCAGGAGACCTGGGATCTTCTTGAAAAAGCTTATAAGGGCCCGGGTATCATCCTGTTTACCGATCCCGACTATGCCGGCGACACTATTCGAAAACGCATTAAGCAACGTTTCCCCAATAGCCTACAGGCCTATCTTGTAAGAGAAGATGCTAAAAAAGGAACAGATATCGGCATCGAAAACGCTTCCCCGGAGAATATAATAGAAGCACTTAAAAAAGCAAAATGCACTTTTACTGCAGCAAGGGATTCTTTTACCATGGACGATCTCCTTTATTTCGGCTTGGCAGGAACGGCGCAGGCGGCGCAGAGGAGAAGCCTGATGGGGAAAGCGCTGGGCATTGGGTCCTGCAATGCCAGGACGTTTTTGAGCCGCCTCAACGGGTACGGGATTACAAAAGAGGAATTCTACCGTCATGGACAAGCTCTATTCGCCGACCACGGCAAAGATGATAATGAATAAATACGGTTTTCGGATTTCAAAGAGCCTTGGCCAGAATTTCCTGACGGATCGGAACATCGTGGACATCATTATCCGCGGCGCCGGTATAGAGGAAGGTGATCTGGTCATTGAAGTGGGACCCGGCATGGGCGTCCTCACAGCGGCGGCTGCGGAAAAGGCCCGACGGGTCATCGGTATAGAAATAGACGAAAACCTGATACCCATACTCAGGGAGACGTTAAAAGAATACGATAACGTCCGGATAATTCAGGGAGATTTCCTCAAGATGGATCTGGGAGAACTGATCCGGGAGGCCAAAGAAGAGGCAGGGGAAGCCGAAAAGGGGAACAGGGAAAGCTTCACCGGCGTCAAAATTATCGGGAACCTGCCCTATTACATTACATCCCCTATCATTATGAAGGTTTTGGAGGAGTACGCCTACGGCGTGTTGGGAATCCAAAGCCTGACCGTCATGATTCAGAAAGAAGTTGCGGACCGGATCCGGGCGGTGCCGGGAACGAAGGCCTACGGAGCTCTTTCCGTAGCGGTGCAGTATTATTGCGTCGTGGAGACAGTGACCGTGGTATCGAAGGAAGTTTTTATCCCAAAGCCCAAGGTGGATTCCGCGGTGCTGCGCCTGTCCATGCGAGAGGAGCCTCCGGTGAAATTGCTTGATCCGGCGGTTTTCTTCGCGGTGGTGAAAGCCGGATTCGGGCAGAGGCGAAAGACGCTTCTCAATTCCCTTACAGGTCTGAAGGGGATGGACAAGCAGCAGATTCAGTCGCTCCTTGAACGGGCAGGCATCGATCCGGGCAGAAGAGCGGAGACCCTTGACTTGCAGGAGTTTGCCGCCATTGCCAATCTGGTCGGGACCGGTAGTTAACCGCTGGTAGTTAAAAGGCGAAATGGCCGGAAACAAAAAGGAGCGAGGAGGAGCGAAAAGGGGTTTCTCATTGGGATGTTTTGCAGGGGTTTGCCATATGAAAGAGCAAGTTCGCAAGTATATAGATCCGGGGCTGGCCCATGCGGCCGGACTCGCTTTTATACTGAATTTCATAATCGAAAGCCTGGGAAGACATTCGCCGCTTCAAAGTCTTATCTTCCTGTTTAACAGCCCGAAAGTCTTTCTTTACAATGTGCTTTTGATCTTTATAACGCTGAGTTTTTCGCTGATGCTCAAGCGGCGTATTTTCTATTATGTCGTAGCGTCGGTTCTCTGGCTTGCCCTCGGGATTACCAACGGCGTAATCCTGAGCTTTCGCATGACTCCGTTTACCGTATCCGACCTGGCCCTTTTTGAAAACGGCATCTCCATAATCGCCAACTATATGAGCACGTGGCAGATTGTACTCCTGGTGCTGGGAATCATCGCTGTAATTGCTCTCTTTGTCATTGCTTTTATCTTTGCGCCGAAAAAACAGAATCAAGGGATTCCGTACAAGACGAATCTGTTGCTGATTATAGTCTTTTGCCTGCTCTTTGCGGCAGCTACCAACGCGGGAATTGAGAACAGGTGGCTGTCCAAGTATTTTCCCAACCTGGGCTACGCTTACAGGGATTACGGGGTTCCATATTGTTTTCTAAACACCTGGCTGATTCGCGGCATTTCCACGCCAACCGGGTATTCCGCAGACATGGTCAGGGAGATTTTCGATGACGGAATTCCCATGGGCATAGACGAGGCGGATCCTGCCATTCCCGTGCTGCAAACCGTGGAAGGAGCCATGAGGAGAAGGCCCAACATCGTCTTCGTTCAGCTGGAATCCTTTATAGACCCCAATCTGATCAGGGGCGTTGAATTTTCAAAAGATCCCATACCCAACTTCCATATGCTGCAGCAGAAAGGATCGACGGGGTTCCTTCGGGTTCCCTCCGTGGGCGCGGGCACTGCAAATACGGAGTTCGAGGTGCTTACCGGCATGAGGATCCGGTTTTTCGGCCCCGGCGAATATCCCTACAAAACAGTTTTAAAGGAAACTACTTGCGAGAGCGCCTGCTATATCTTGAAGGATCTGGGCTATACTTCCCATGCCATTCACAATCACAGGGGAGCTTTTTACGGAAGAAACCTGGTTTTTTCAAACCTGGGATTTGATACGTTCACTTCCATAGAGTACATGAACAACGTGAAGAAAACGCCGAGGAATTGGGCGAAAGATTACGTCCTCATCGATGAAATCCGGGCGGCCATGGAATCTACAGAAGGAAAGGATTTCGTATTCACCATATCTGTTCAGGGACACGGCAAGTATCCGGAAAAGCAGGTAATTTCCGATGAAGATTTGAAGATTCGCGTTACGGAGGGCATAGAGGATGAAGCTCAGCGCAACGCCATGGAGTACTATGTCAATCAGCTTTATGAAATGGATCAGTTTATCGGCGACCTGGTAGAGGTTCTGAAGGATTATGAAGAAACCGTAATTGTCTTTTACGGTGATCACTTTCCCGTATTGGACCTTTCCGAGGAGGATATGGAAAACGGCTCCATTTACGAGACAGAATACGTGATAGTGTCCAATTTCGGTTTGCCGAAGATCGACGAGCACCTGTACGCATACCAGCTTTCCGCCAGGGTTTTTGAACTTCTGGGCATCCACAGCGGCATCCTGACCTGGTATCATCAGACCAAGAGCGATTACGGGAATTATCTGGACAATTTAAAGATTCTCCAATATGATATGTTGTACGGAAACAGATATATTTACGGTGGCCAAAATCCTTTTGAACCCACCGAGCTGCAGATGGGCGTGCGGGAGATCCGCGTGGACAAGATTTTCAATTTCGGCAAGAGCACCTATGTTGTAGGGGAGAACTTCACGCCTTACAGCAAGGTGGCTGTCAACGGAGATTTCGTTGAAACCGTGTTTGTAAATCCGACCATTCTCCGCATTCCCGATGGGGTGAAGAGCAAGGATCCTCTGGATTTCAGCATCAGCCAGGTGGGCAAGTACAACACGGTGCTTTCCACATTAGAGGATGTGGAATAAATAGGGATTAAGTTACGAACATTAATATAATTTTTGGGAGCGTAGGGTTGTTCTCCTGCTCGACGAAGCTACGCGCTGCGTGCCGTACGATCTAGACGGCCCGTCCTGCCTGGTTGGCACTTGCTTGTACTCGCCGGAGCACAACCCTACGCTCCCAAAAATAAATATAATAGAAACGCAGGAAAGTTATAAAACGCAACAGAAAGGAAACGAGATGAAGAAGCAATTGTTCAGGAAAGAATTGGCGCAATTCCAACCTTATGTACCCGGAAAACCAATTGAAGAGGTTAAAAAGGAATATGGTTTGACCGAAATAGAAAAGCTGGCCTCAAACGAGAACCAGCTGGGACCTTCACCTTTGGCCATAGAAGCAGTGCGAAAAGCCTTGGACGATATTAACCTTTATCCCGAGTCCACAGCGGTGGATCTTAAAGCTGATCTTGCAGCCCATCTCGGGGTTAAGCCGGAAAACCTGGTGATCGGAAACGGAGGGGAGGAGCTTCTTTTCCTCATTGCCCAGACCTTCATCAACGAGGGAGACGAAGTCGTCGTGGCCTCGCCATCCTTTGGCATATATAACACCACCACCAGCCTTTTGGGGGCCGTGGTCAAAACCGTTCCGTTCAAGAATAAAACCTATGATTTTGAAGGCTTTCTGGAGGCCGTCAACGAGAACACGAAGCTTCTCTACATCTGCAACCCCAACAATCCGACGGGAAATATCGTCACCGAAAAGGAACTGGACGACTTTTTGACCAAACTTCCCGAAGATGTGGTAGTGGTCCTTGACGAAGCATATTATGAATATGCGGTGGTGGATCCCGATTATCCCAACAGCTTGAAATACTTGGAGAGCAGGCCGAACACGGTAATACTCAGGACTTTCTCCAAAGCCAGCGGCATTGCGGGGCTTCGCGTGGGATATCTGATTACATCGGAGCACATCGCCGCAGAGATGAACAAAGCGAAACTTACTTTCAACGTGAACCGGCTGGCTCAGGAGGCGGCTCGCGGGGCTTTAAAGGATCAGCAACATATAGCCAGATCCGTGGAATTGAACTACAAATCCCTCGATGCAATGAAGAAGTTCTTTGACGAGGAAGGACTGGATTACTTCGAATCCAGGGCAAACTTTATTTTCATAGATGTGAAAAAACACTCGAAGGAAGTTTTCGAAGCCCTTATGAGAAAGGGCGTCATCGTGCGTCCCGGCTTTTTCTGGGGATGGGACAGCTGGATTCGCGTGAGCACCGGGACCATGGCCCAGACCGAGAAGTTTATAAGTTGCCTGAAGGAGGTGCTTAAGGACTGATGAAAATCGAAAATATTTCGCAGATCGCAAAGAAGCTGGGAAAACAGGAAAGGGCCTGGGAGAAACCGGGTACCTTGGCCAAGATTGTGAAAGTGCTGGTTGGCTCGAAAAAGGGTTCGGGCAAATAGCATAAGTGACATAACTGACGTAAATAAGGGTAAACAGCGTTAATAAAGGCAAGGTCCCTTTAACAAGACATGCCTTTGACGTAGTTTCTGTCTACGGTTATAACGCTGTAATAGGTCGATGAAAGCTCTTTGATCTTTTGATTCAGGAGCTTTTTTAATTCAGAGTCAGTATAGGGGCAATGAGGATCCACTACCACGTCGAAAATGATTTTATGGTGGCTGTATCCCGCAACGACTCGGAGATCGTGAATCTCGATGATGCCCGGGAGGGCGGTTATGATTTCGTTGATGCGGGTGTTTAGCTCCGCGGTGAGAGGATCCTCAGTGTCCAGGGGATCCATATGGGCAACCAGACGTATTTTCAGTTCTTCGCTGATTTCCCTTTCGATATCGTCCACCATGTCGTGGCTGGCGATGAGATCTCCATGGGCGCTCACTTCCACGTGTACCGTGGCAAAGATTCTTCCCGGCCCGTAGTTGTGAACGATCAGATCGTGGATTCCGAGCACGCCTTCATATGCCAGGATCCTTTCTCGGATCGCATTTACAAGCTCCGGATCCGGCGGGTTGCCAAGCAGGGGCGACGAGGTTTCCAGCACGAGCCGGACGCCTGAATAAATGACGAAAGCGGCTACGAGCGCTCCCATAATACCGTCCAGCTGAAGGCTTGCAAATTCGCCTATAAAGAGGGACAGCAGCACAGCTGAGGTGGAGATGACGTCATTGCGGCTGTCGGCGGCGGTGGCCTTGATGGTGGAGGAGCTGATGACCCGGCTCACTTTGGTATAGAAAAGGGCCTGCCATATTTTGACTAAGATGGATACGGCAAGGACGGCAACGAGGAGCCAGCTGAATTCTATGGGTTCCGGAAAGCGTATTTTATCGATAGAAGCTCTGAGCAGCTGAAAGCCCAGGATGACGATAAAAAAGGAAATGAGAAGGCCGGTGATATATTCAATGCGGGCATGGCCGTAGGGATGGCCTTCGTCGGCGGGTTTGGCCGCCAGGCGAATACCAATGAGCAGGATAATGGCAGAGGAGGCGTCTGCCAGGTTGTTCATGCCGTCGGCAAAGATGGCAATGCTTCCGAAGAGGAGTCCCGTGGCAATTTTGGCCCCGGACAGGAGGAGGTTTGAAAGAATGCCAACTACCGCGATGAGCCTGCCGTAGCGATCCCGTACGACGGGATCCTTCGTTTTTTTATAGTCTTTTACAAACAATCGAACGAGAAATTTCCCCATATTTAATACTCATATCCCCAAAATTAACTAAAACAGTTAAATAATTATGCTATAATATATTATTACACACATTTATGCGTGATTAAACAAACTGCACGGATCCCAGGACCTGTCACTGTTTAGTTTTGATATTCGGATTGAGATTTGGGACGGGCCCGTAAGGGGAGGTGAATCCATTGGAACTTCGATTTGTCAAGTTTAATCCCAGCGGGAACACAACGGTGCTGATACTTGATCCTTTGCCCAGGGAAAAGTATCCGGAAATCGCCATTAAAGTCATGTCCGATACATACCTCTGCGCGGAGCAGGTGGGGTTTTTGGAAAAGGCCGGCGATCCTGAGGCCGTTGCGAGGATGCATATGATGGGAGGAGAGTTTTGCGGCAATGCTTCCAGGAGCTTTGCCGCCTGGATAGCCCTGGGCGGGCTTGAAAGCGGTGAATCAAACGGCTGCGGCGGAATGAACGATGAACTCGATGGATGCGGCGAATTGAGGGTGCGCAGCGAGCTGACAGGGTTTAGCCAGGTTGAAAGAGAAGTGCGCATCCAGGTATCGGGATACGATGGCATATTGACGGCAAGGGTGTACAACCAATGGTCAAAGCATAGCTGCAACGCCGAGATCGATATGCCTCTACCGTTGAAAATCCAACACGGATGGACAGACCAGCTGAGCGATTACAGCATCGTAGTCTATGAAGGAATTATTCATCTGATACTTTGGAACAAGGTTGCGGCAGACGTATATGTTAATATTGCAGAGGACTTTCTTGAAAAACAGGGTTTCTCCACAGACTGCTTCGGCGTCATGTTCTTTGACAGCCGGACTTCGGAGATGATTCCCGTGGTCCGGGTAAAGGCGGTGGATTCTCTCGTTTGGGAGAGCAGCTGCGGCTCGGGAACGGTGGCCCTGGCGTCAGCCATGGCGGACAAACAGAAAACCTCCATTGCGCATATGCAATTAAAGCAGCCCGGCGGTGATCTGTTTGTGAGCGTGGATTGGAAAGACGGGATCAAGAGGGCGAGATTGTCCGGAGATATTCAGATTACGGCAATGGGAACCGCATACGTTGATTAAGGAGAGATAACTTGGTTCATAGCATAGAAGAAAGCATTGAAACAGTCATATCAATGCTTGAAAGCAACCTGTGGTTTGTGCCGGCTTTAGCTTTTATTGCCGGATTGCTCACTTCATTGACGCCTTGCTCTCTCACCAGCCTACCCATAGTGATGAGCTATATAAGCGGTACGAAGAGTTCCGAGAAGAGGAAGGCCTTGACAATTTCGCTGCTTTTCGCTTTGGGCATGGCTTTGGTGTACACCACTTTGGGGGTATTCGCGTCCTTGTTGGGGGAATTGCTTCACCATTTGGGCGTGTGGTGGTACCTTTTACTGGCGGCGGTTACGGTGCTCATGGCGCTGCATATGTTTGGAATCATTGATATTATTCCTGATTCTTTGGCCCACCCGAAGAGCGTGAGGAAAGGCTATGCCGGGGCCTTTGCCGCCGGAATGTTGGGAGGCTTTTTTGCTTCTCACTGCGCCTTGCCCGTGCTGGTGGTGCTTTTGGCCATGGTGGCGGAAGAAGGCAATCTGTTGCGAGGGGGGCTCCTGTTGCTGCTCTTTGCCTTGGGGCACAGTGTCTTTGTGATCGTGGCCGGGACCTGGACGGCGGGCCTTGAAAAGATGACCCATGACAAAAAATATGAAGCCGTTGTGCAGTTTATCAAGATTTTTTTGGGCGTCATCATGCTGCTCCTGGCAGCGTATTTGGTTTACCTGGGCTTCGCCGACCCTCATTTTCATTGAGATTAGTCAATATGGTCTGGCACAATTGAGGTTTTATACTGGAACATTGCATATACAAGGACAAACAGGAGGTTTTTGGAGGGTATTTATGAAGGAAAAATATACGGCATTGCGGAGATCTTCTCTTAAGAAGGATTATACGAGATTTACGATTCTGGTCGGCAGTTTGCTTTTGGCCTACGGCCTGTTTAATTTGGATCTCTTCATGATGGCCATAGGTGCGGTTGTAATTTACGTGTCGCTTTACAGCAAGGATGTGGTCATCGACAGAAACGGCATGACCACTCATTACCACGCAATTATTTATGATAAGAGCAGGACCTATCCCTTTACCGACTTTACCGAACTGCGAGTTAGAAGGGGCGATGGTCCGGAAACCATGGTGGGCTTTGTGCGCAACGGAATGCACACCCCCTGCCTTTTCACCAATTCCGACGCAGAAGGCGTAATCCACATGGCAAAAGAAGGCAACCCGAGAATTATAGTCCGCGAAATCCCCTTCGGACGCCGCCGCGGATATTAATTTCAAAAATCAAAAGGGACAGTCCCTTTTGATTTTTGTGTCTTTGCTTATCAACTAATTTCGAGGGTAATTAAAAAAAATAGTTGATTTTAGGCGATAAAAAAGGGCAAAATACGTCTTTTGGAACAAAAATCAACTAAAAATAATAGATTTTTTCAAAAGTAGTTGATGTTTTTGCGAAAAAGTCAACTACTTTTTTCGATTTCTTATATTTTTAGTTGATGCAGAGCAAAAACAGGCCTTGTTTTGACAATATATGGATGCAAAATCAACTAAAAATAATGGAACTTGAAGATTTTAGTTGATCAGAATTGTTTGTGGCGATTTCTCACTCTGTTGGTGGTTTCCCACGCTGTTACAAAATCAAAAGGAAATCAAAAGGGACTGTCCCTTTTGATTTTTTGTTTACAGGTGTGTTTTGACGATGAGGAGCAGGTAGTTGTTGTCGTAGAGAGTGCCGGCGATTCTGGAAGCCTCAAGGGCTGAGGCCAGCCCGTTCCCGGAAGACAGGCTTATGACGGGAACAAGAAGGGCCAACAGTATGAAAATCAGCAGCAATCCTTTGATTGCGCCGGCGATCAGCCCAAAAGACCCATCCAGAAAGCCTATAATTCCGTCGTTGTGTTTTTTGCTGAAAAGAGAAGAGAAGAGCAAAAATACAAGACGGATTATTATTACCACCAGAATGAAACAGAGTATTTTAAATACGAAATCCGCAATCCCAGAAGCGATTGCCGTCGTCACGCTGACTTTTATTGAGTCGATGACTTCTTGCAAAATCAACGGCATATCCGTTGTAAGGGTATGTATTGCAGAGGATCCTCCGGCTTCTATCTGGCCGGAGATTTTGTTGTAAATGTTGTCGTAGAAGTTTGTATTAGCCCGGAGGAAGTTTTCTACCCGCGAAAAAAACACAAAGCCTATAATAATGGACAGGACCCAGCCTGCAGTATGTATGAATGTGCGTACAAAACCTTTTCGAAATCCGGAAGCCGTTGAAAGGACAAAAATAAGACCGATGGCTATATCCATCCACATCGCAGACAACCTCCCTTGCCGTCATATTCGGCCAAGCATACGCATATAACTATACTACCAATTTATTAGTATCAACACAAGATTATCAGCGTATTTTGGGAGGACGTGGAAAATGAATTACATAAAATACACCAGAACTTTTGTAATGATGGAAGAGCAGACGTCGGAGTTTGCCGCCCGAGAGGCTCCGATAAAAGGATATTTAAAAGTAGAGACGGGGAATAACAAAGGAGCCCTTCGTTGCGTAGTTCAGAATTTGAAATATTTCAGCAGAGGCGATTATATCTATAAACTGATTCTGTTCGGTAAAAAGCAGGACAGGACCATCCATACGGTTCTCGGAAGTCTTACTATTAACCGTTTCGGAAACGGCGAAACCTATTTCCGTTTTAATCCTCTGGATATGGACGGGAAGGGGAGCTGCTATGACGACTTCAGCATCGCTATCGTCGCTGCCGTTTCGTGCAATAACGAGAAAGAGCCGCTGCATCCGGTGCTGAAAGGTATGATGAAAAAGAACGAGGCCGCTTCGGAAAACAGGGAAACGGAGGAGCGGGATCGGTTTGGCGTGCAGCTTGTTATGAAGCCGGAGGAAGAGTTGCTTGCCGCCGTACAGGATGTAGAGGCGGAAAAGGAAGAACCGGCGGGGGAGCATGAAGTCCCGGAAGTGAAACAGCCGGAGGAAGCAGCGGCGCAACCCCAACAACCGGCAGCGGAGCAATCGCCGGATCAAAAGATGACGGCTCAATCGCCGCAACAGGCAGAAACCGCCGTGCATCCGAAAATACCTCATCGCACAAACTACAATTCATTCTATAACGAATACCTGCTCCAGTACTGCGGGTATACCTGCAGGGTTGCAGACTACTATGAAGATGTTTACCCATTTGAAAACGATCGGACCGGCGCTCGATGGAAGAGGATTCCCAATGTGGCCAGCTTACCGTTGGTATCGCCGGGCGCCCACTACTTCGCCACGTTATATAGGCATTTTTTGTTCGGGGCGAAGCCGGACTCCGCCGGGGTTGCTTGTATGTATTTCTTTGCGGTGCCGGGCAGGTTTGTCCAGGAAGAGCAACCCGACGGAGGCCGGTCGGGCTTTGTCTATTGGCAGCCCGTAGTGGGCGCCGCCCTGCCCGGGATACAGGCCGGCGGGCAGAACAAATCCGAATACGGTTACTGGATTGTGGCCGTAGATGCTTCAACGGGAGACATCATAGAGGCGGGATGATTCAATCCGCCTAAAAGGATACCACGCGCCATGTAATCCGCCATGACCACGGCCAGATCCTGAATGCGGTCAAAGACCCGGATCTCGTTCTGGTAATTGCCCTGAAGGATGGACAAGATTACCTGAATCCCCATATTGATCAATTGGGTAAACAGATCCCTCCAAACTGACGCATCCCAGTAATCGTTAATGCTTGCCAAAAAATCAGCTCCTTGGTCGGCGGTTTCATACAGTTCTACGGTAATTCTATTGACCGCTTCCTGGTCACCCCTTTTCCTCGCATCCACCAGCCTCCAAAAAATCAAAATAAGCCTGGATATTCTGTTTAAATACTCCTCCGCAATTTGATTGCCGTAAAAAACGATAAGGGCGTTGTAAAATTTAAGGGGCACTCCCACGTATAAGCGGTCTGATACGGCAGCTAATCGAGGATGGTCGTCTATGAAGCTGTGGACAAAACTTCGCATCCACATGGATAACTCCAGCCAAATGTTCCGAAATGTAATGATGGCATTCATCTGCTCAAAGGTAACGTTCTGTGGAATAAATTCGAAAGGAATATTATTAGTCATGCAAAATCTCCTTCTCTACTAATCTGTAGGGATAGGCCCGAACTGTTGGCCAAAGCTGCTTTGAATGATGCCTCTCGCCATATAATTTCCCATGAGCACGGAAAGATTTCCCATCCGGTCGAAGACGCGAATCTCGTTTTCATAATTTTCTTCCATAATTGAAAGAATCAGCTCGTTCAGCATGCTGATGTATTGAATAAAGAAATCTCTCCAAGTGGCTTGGTCCCAATAGGCATTGATCCGGGAAAGAAAAGCAGCCCTGTCGTCTGCGCCTTCATAAAGGGCCACGGTAATCTCGCTTACAAGATCCTGCCGGTTGCTTTTTATGGCATCCACCAACCTCCAGATTCGCAAAATATCCCGCGACAGGATTCCCAGAAATTCCTCTGCCACTTCGGGACCGTAAAATACGATCAACGCGTTGTAAAAATCTAATGGGACACCTGCATACAATCGTGTTGTGATTGCTGTCTGACTCGGATAGTTGGCAATAATGCTGTTGACAAAATCTCTTATCCACATCGTATATTCGAGCCAAAGTGTTCGAAAGGCAATGATGCATTCATCTGCCCAAAAGTAATATTTGCGGGAATCGGGGTAATAGGAGGGACACTCGACATAGCTGAAGGCTCCTTTTTACTGTATGACAAAATAATATGAAGTTTGAGACCGTTTTGTTCCTGGGGTCGGGGCAGGAGTCCCGGTGAATTACACATTGAAATAGATTAAAATTTATGATAGGATATTTTAGCTAACGCGAAATAAAAATAATGAAGCAAGGCTCGCAGGTTTCGGGCTTGTAAAAGCATTGCAGGTGACAAAATGACACCCGATTTTTTTATGAGAGAAGCCCTCAAAGAGGCCGAGAAAGCTTTTGAAATCGGTGAAGTCCCCGTGGGTGCGGTCATTGAACGCCACGGGCAGATTATCGGAAGAGGCCACAACCGTACGGAGACTTGGAAAGATCCGACTGCCCATGCAGAGATCATTGCCATTCGACAAGCTGCAGAAACCCTGGGAGGCTGGAGACTTCTTGATTCGAATTTATATGTAACGACAGAGCCTTGTTCCATGTGCGCCGGTGCAATTGTCCTTGCGCGGATCAAAACGGTGTATATAGGGACCATGGACCCCAAAGCGGGAGCCTGCGGTTCCTTGATGAACATACTTCAGGACGAAAGGCTCAACCACAACGCGGAAATTCGAGCCGGTGTTTTAGAAGAAGAATGCCGGCAGCTTATGAAGGAGTTTTTCCAAAATCTACGACAGCAGAAGAAATCAACCGAAAGGACACATCAGGAGGAACAGTAAATTATGAAGAAATTAGGCGCAATTTTATGCCTTTCCCTAATAATCGTGCTTTTGGCAACCAGCGTCAGCTTCGCATCGGGGCTTACACTGGTCAGCAGCTTTCCGGAAGAGGGCAACTCTGCATTAACGCCCCAGAACGTGGCCATCAAACTGGTTTTCTCGGAAAAAATAGGCGATCCAGCAAGTATAAAAGCCAATGCAGGTCTCTTTTCCATCGTTGATGAGGACGGGAAACCTGTCGAGTTTGAACCTTTATATAACGAAGAAAAATATCCCAATGAGGTATGGCTGCAAATCACCGAGACGTTGATACAGAACACCTCCTATACAGTCACCGTAAAAGAGGGATTGCAAAGCAGCTCGGGAAATACTTTGGATGAAGCCATTGTACTTCACTTTTCCACCCGTAACACAGAGGCCGACAGCAAGGGATACATGGTGCTCATGGCCATTATGATCGCAGGAATGGTGGTATTTACCATCCTCGATACGAAGCGCAAGGAGAAGAAGGAAAGCGCTGAAAAAGCGACGGATCAGAAAGTCAACCCCTACAAAGAAGCCAAACGTACGGGCAAGTCCGTTGAAGAAATCGTTGCTCGTACGGAAAAGCAGAAAGCTCAGGCTGCAAAGCGGAAAGCAAAGGTGGCCAGAAGAAAGAGCGCTGAAGAAGAGGTTAAAGAACCGTCGCGACCCGGAGTTAAAAGAGTGAAACGGCCCAGAACCATTTCCGAACTGGGGTATAAGGCGCCACAAAGTTTTATCGATGAAAGGATTGCCAGGGAGCAAGCCAAGCAAAAGGCCAAGGAAAAAGCCAAGCAGCCTCAGCAGAGGAGCAAAGGCAGCAAACAGCGCCAGAGAAAGAAAAAATAAAAGGCCAGTATTTTAATAACGGCAAAAAAGCTAAAAAACTAATAGCCAGATTAAACCGAAATGAGCAAATAAAATTATCAACAAAACCCGGCGGAAACCAAATCCCGCCGGGTTTTTACTTGCACCAAACTTGCATTTGGTGTCAGACACCAAATACAACTAGTTTTATATTTTGGAGCGTAGGGTTGCTCTCCCGCTCGAAGAAGCTACGCGCTGCGTGCCGTACTATCTAGACGGCCCGTCCTGCCTGGTTGGCACTTGCTTGTACTCGCTGGAGCGCAACCCTACGCTCCAAAACGTGCTTTAATATTTGTAAAAAGTGTCAGACACCAAATACAGACACCAAATACAAATCCAAATACAAATTTATGCCAATGCGGCGCGGATGCCGATGGCGCACTCCAGCCGTTTTTTCTCCATTTCGCAGCCCATTTCATAGGGTACCGATATGGTTCCGTTCATATTGTACGCATTTGCGTGGCAACCGCCGCTGCAATAGAACTTGGCCCAACAGGATTTGCACTTTTCCTTGTTGTAGATGTGAGCTTTGTTAAAATCTTCGAAGAGCTTATTTTCAAAGGCATCATCCCAGACGTTCCCAAGCAGGAAATCCGGATTGCCCACAAACTGGTGGCAGGGATAAATATCCCCCTCAGGCGTAACGGCCACGTACTCCGTTCCCGCGCCGCAGCCTGCAATCCGTTTGTATACGCAGGGACCCTGTTCCAGATCTACGTTAAAATGAAAGAATTCAAAGGGTTTCCCTTCCATTGCATATTGCAGATAAAGATCTGCCAACCTTTCATATTCCTCAAAGATCCTGGGCAAATCCTTTTCTCGCAGGGCATAGCCCAAAGAAGGATCCGTCACCACCGGCTCCACGGAAATATTTCGGAAACCCAGGTCCGCTAAATGTTTCACGTCTTCGGCAAAATCCAGATTGTCCCTGGTAAAAGTACCCCTCACATAATAGGTCCCTTCGCGCTCTTTAACAAAGTCCAGATAATTCTTTATGATCAGGGAATACGTACCCTTGTCGTTGGGTGTCCGGCGCATTCTGTCGTTGACTTCAGGCCTTCCGTCGATGCTGAGGATTACGTTCTCCATATTGGCGTTAATGAAGTCCCGCTTTTCTTCATCCAGGAGCAGGCCGTTTGTGGTGATTGTGAAACGAATATTCTTTCCATAGGCTTTCTCCGCCTCACGGCCATAGGCAACCAGCTGCTTTACAACATCAAAATTCATCAGCGGTTCGCCGCCGAAAAAGTCGATTTCCAAATTGTGGCGGGTGCCGGAATGAGTAGGAAGGAAATCAATGGCTTTTTTGCCTGTTTCAAAGGAAAGCAGGGAGCGTTGCCCCTCAAAAGCACCGGCGTCGCCAAAACAGTATTTACAGCGCATATTGCAATCGTGGGCAACGTGCAGGCACATGGCTTTGATTACCGGTCCTCTGCCTTCCAGCATTTCCGTCGTAATCTGGTCATCGTCGGAAAAAAGCATTCCGTTTTGTTTCAATGCTTCGATTTCATCGAACGCATCGTTTATTGACGTTGGACTATATTTGTTGCTCAGTTGCGAAATTACTGCTTCTTTGGGTTCATCCGGGTAAAAGTCCAGGATATCGTAGACCATGTCGCTCACGATGTGGATTGCGCCGCTGTTGATATCCATCACGATATTCAGTTCTTTAAATTTAAATTTGTGAATCATCTAAAATATAACTGACGCCGGCTTAAAATTTATTAGCGCCGGCAGCGCTTCCTTTCTATTAATTTGGTATATAGTTTCTCACTTGCATACTGCTATGCACGAATTTAATATGGCTTCTAGCCTTGTATACTGCGCGCACGAATTTAATATAGTTTCTCGTCTTTTATATTGCTGCGCACAAACGCTTCCGTTCCAAGAAAAAAACAGCGAAAATGCTGTTTTTGAATACCCCACTTAATTGTATCAAAGAAAGTTGCATTTGGTATCTGACACCAAATACAACTTTCAAATACCTATTATCTACGCCTTGTGTTATCGCACTGCTGGTTTGCTACTGTGCAGGATGTCTTGCAGGCGGATTGGCAGGAAGTCTGGCACTCTCCGCAACCTTTGCTGGCGGTATTCTTCAACGTTGGTTTCGCAATGGTTTTGATGTTTTTCATCGATGTCACTCCTCGCTTTACTTCTTATTTTACAATTTTACCGAAAATCTTTTTAACGTAAGGTAGGATACTTTAAATTCCGGTCTTTGTCAAGAATCCCTTACGGTTGAGACGGTGTCAAGTTGTTGTGACATTGACCTAATAAAGGGCCTTTGGGATACAATCCGCAAAGGCCCTACAATGACGTTTAATACCATCTAATGCATTTTCAGTTTAGAAAATGAATCCTGTAATCAGATATCCCACTGCGGTAAGCGCCGCGGCGAAGATTCCAAAAGGAGCTTGCGTAAATGCATGGTCAAAGTTATTGCATCCCGTAGCGGCGGAGGTTAATACAGTGGCATCGGAATAGAAGCAGATATGGCTTCCGAATACGCCTGCAGAGAGAACTGCGGAAACGGCCAAAGGCATGTGCACGCCCATCTCCATAGCCAACGGAATAACGATGGGAAAAGCAATAACGTACATACCCCAGTTGGTACCTGTGATGAACTCCGTCACGGCTAAAACAGCAAAGATGGTCAAAGGCATAAGAGCGGGAGTCATGTATTGGGATGCAGAAGTAATTACGTAATAAGTAAATCCGATCTGATCGTTGACATCGGCAAACACGAAGGCCAATACCATCAGCATCAGCGGAAGGATCATGTTTTTCAATCCCTGCAGTGAAACGTCGGTAAACTCTTCTGCAGTCATAATGTTCTGGGCCAAATAGAATACGAACATGAATCCCATGGTGACCAGCACGCCCATCTGCATGTCTACGTCAAAATAGATTGTCGAACCTACAAGAACGAGGATCGGGAGCATGAAGTTCATGATCTTCGGATTTTCAGGAAGGGTATTTACTATTCCTGCCCGGATATCAATCTTCTCGGATCCCGGAGGGGCCAAGGGACCGCCGGCCTTTACACGTTCTTCCGCCTTTTTCATAGGACCGAAGGTGGGAATGATTCCCAGAATAATAAGAGGAACAATTATAAGGGCGATCCAAGCGTAGAAATTAAAGGGTATGGTTTTAATAAAATAGGACAAACCTTCCCCTTCCGGAGCCCATCCGTTTACCTCCAGGAGCCGTCCTGCAAAGACCGCCCAGGTGGTGATGGGTACGATGACACAGGCCGGCGCCGCCGTGGAGTCCACAACATAAGCCAGGAACTCTCTGGGCACCTTGTGCCTGTCGGTAAGCGGAGCCATGCAGGAGCCCACTGTGAGGGAGTTGAGATAGTCGTCAATAAAAACGACGATTCCCAATACCCATGTCCATATGAGGGCCGACTTTCTTGTTTTGGCCCGTTTGGACACCCATTCGCCGAATGCAAACGCCCCGCCGGCTTTCTCAATCAGTGAAATTATACTGCCCATGAGCCCGCACACAATAAAGAGCCATGCGATGTCTTCGCTCATCATGACTCCCAACAGTGAGGAGCTGAATGCACCGAGAGTGTCGCCCTGGGATACCATGATAAATCCCATAATGGAGGCCAGGGTCAACGCCTCGAGTATTCTCTTCGTAACAAAGATATAGACGATCAGGAAAATTGCAGGGATGAGGGAGGCCGCTCCAAAATCGGCCGGATCGTCCGGCAGAAATGTAGTTAACAGCCAAGAGATTCCTACGATAATGATGACCGCTATCAGAGACCTTCGTCCATTAAAGGTTCTGGCTTCGTTTTCTAACTGTTTGACCATACTTTCTTCTTCTCCTTTTATTTTTTGTGTGTTAAATAAACTTGGGTGTATTATAATTCCTTTTTTGGGCGAATTGTAAAATGAA
>DGEG01000146.1 GCA_002385825.1 Firmicutes bacterium UBA3932
TCATTTTACAATTCGCCAATAATTATATTAGCAAAATATATGCCATAAAAGAAATGTGTAAAATTACGCTGCTATAACAAGGCGTGCATTTAAAACAGCCGGCAGACCGACAGTTTTTTGTCGCTAGTAAGGAGTTAATTTAAGGAAATACCACAACAAGATCAATCCCGGCCGGCTTATTTTTTGTTCTGAAAAAATGAATTGATTTGCGAAAACAACCGTGATACATTCACAAAAGCAAGATATATAATGATATAGATTCTGTATAGATTCATTATGAAGGGATTTTTATGGAAAAGCGAGTGCTGGCATCAAATATTATGCTCGTAACGGCAGCTATGATCTGGGGTTTTTCTTTCGTGTTCCAACGTGCCGCCATGGAACATATCGGCCCCTTTACTTTTAATGCATGTCGTTATTTGTTAGGCGCTCTCTCCCTGATACCGGTAATCCGGTTGAACGATCAAAAAATTCGCAAAAAATCCTATAACGAGGAAGGTCTTCGTGATAACGGAAGCGGTCCGGTGGACGTTGTCGGACCGGAGAGCCATATCGAACCAGTGGACGCTGTCCAATCAGACGGTACTTTATCTGCCAAAGAACTGAGAAAAATCATGATTCTCGGAAGCCTGACCTGCGGCTTTTTTAATTGGGCCGGCTCCATATTGGTCCAGGTAGGTCTTGTTTATACCGCTGCCAGCAAAGCCGCTTTTATCGGATCTCTTTACATTGTAGTAGTTCCTATAATCGGGATATTCTTTAAGAAGAAAACCACACGAACCGTTTGGTTCGGTGTGGTCATCGCTGTTTTGGGTCTTTATTTCCTTTGTATTACGGAAGGTTTCTATATATCCTTTGGAGACTTGGTAATTTTTATGAGCACCTTCTTTTTTGCCATCCATATTCATTTAATCGGAATGGTTGCAATCAAGGTGGACGGAATTAGGTTTGTACGGAACGAGGCATTTTTTTCCGTGCTTTGGTCATCCCTCATCGCCTTTGTTTTCGAGGATCCTAATCTCTCTTCCGTTATCAAGGTAGCCATCCCTCTTATCTTCTCCGGCATTCTGGCTGTGGGCGTTGCTTATGCTTTGCAGGTAACTGCTCAGAAATATACAAATCCCGATATTGCCGCGTTGCTGATGAGCTCAGAGGCCTTTTTTGGGGCAATAGGCGGCGTTTTGTTCCTGCAGGAAATTTTGACGCCCCGCGAACTGCTGGGAGGAATCCTAGTCATGGCCGCAGTAATTATCGCCCAGCTGCCCAAGGATTTCCTGATACGCATTACTTCCTTAATCAGAAAGTAACAACCCCATGCTTCATTTGAGCCATCTGCTGTCGCCTGAAGCGTTGTCATACCCCGGGTGATTGTCAAACCGGACTACACCGACCTGGAGCCTTCCCTGAACGGCTTCCGTAACTTTAGCGTGCCCGATGGTTCCGAAACCGCCGCAGAGTTCCAGCAGGATAAATCCCTCATCGGCCAGTTTCACCGCTTCCTGACAAGCCATTTCGTAACTGCCTACCCCGACCATGGACATAAGACCCTGTCCCAGGTCCATATCTACCCTGCGCGGTTCCTTTATCTCAGCGTTAATAAACATAAATGCAACTTTTCTTTTCATTTCCTGTTCCTTCCTTAATTCCTCTGCTTGTTTTTAGCTGACAAAATATTATACCACAGAAAGTGTTGTCTACAATGCTTTGGAGCGCAGGGTTTCTCTCCTGCATTTGGTGTCTGTATTTGGTGTCTGACACTTTTTACAACTTTGTTTGCATCGGAGCATGAATAGACAAGTTTAAATTCTGTTCTAATTAATTGTCTACTTTAGGGGCCGGGGGTAGACAATAAATCCCTATCGTCAAAAATGTTGTCTATTTCGCAGGGTGAAAATAGACAACAATTCGATTCAGCTCTCAATTGTTGTCTACAACTAGGATTGAAAGTAGACAAGAATTCACTCCCCTCCTAAATTGTTGTTCATTTCGCAGGATAAAAGTAGACAAGTTCTTGCTCCTGGTAAAAAACTTGTCTATACCGTAAATCAAAAGTAGACATAAAAACGTTAATGTTCTAGAGTGCTGTCTACAATGTAGATTGAAAATAGACAGGACCAATTGGCTGATTATTTTTTTGTCTACGCCGCAGTATGGAAATAGACACGATACGAGTTTGAATGCGAATTCCTGTTCACACAACTTGTAAAAAGTGTCAGACACCGAATGCAAGTTGTTTGAATTGTCTGTCGCCATGGTATAATGTTATATAAGAAACAATAAAGGAATATGATTTAATAGTTAACTGTTTTAGTACATAACGGAGGTGTACAATGTCTGAGAAAACAATATTTGATCGTTTGGAAGATTACATAAAGGCTAATTATGTTGAGGAAGCAATCGACTTCGTCTGTGATGAAGTGACGGATCACACCCAGGACGATCCTGATGATCCCTTTACCGCTATTTCTGAATCCGTATCCTGCCGCCCTGTGGTTGACAGCGACCAAATACCGCTGGACGAAGTAACAGAATCGTTTCAGGAAACATTTCTTAATTTCTTTGAAGCCAAAGGTATAAAAGCAGATTCGGAGCTTTACGATAAAATTCCTATCGATCGCAAACTGATTTCCAAAATAAGAGATAATGCCGACTTTATTCCCAATAAAAATCTTGTGATTTTACTTGGCATAGGTTTGGAATTAAATCGGGAAGAGATGGACGCCCTGCTGCGCTCGGCTCGTTACCGTCTTTCACGATCCCACAAAGACGAGTTGGCCATAGCATTCTGCATTGAAAACAAGATCTACGATGTGAAGCAGATCGATCAACTTTTCGATGACCAAGGGCTGCTTCCCATCTCACAGAGAATATAAAGAAAGTGGATTAAGATCCTTTCTCAATGCCACTCTCGGAGCGACGCAATGTCGCTCCGTTTTTAAAGTTCCTCTGTTCCTCCTGCCATAGATTTACTGATGCATTCACTGTGGAATACAGGTATAATTTTAAGTACACCACTTAAGTTACATAACAGCGAGGAAGGTTGCAAATGCATTTCATTATTAATTACATATCGAAGAGCAGGCGGATCCTGCTCTATTCAGGCGCCTGCATTTTTCTGTCGCTGATACTTACCCTTATTGCCCGCAGCTTCCCCGGCTTCAGCCAATGGTACGGAGAAGCTGTCTTTCCCGTGTTCGTTAACACCGTAGGCAGGATTTTCGCGTTACTTCCCTTTTCTGCTTTTGAATTAATGATATGTGCGACTTTCTTAGGGCTGTTGCTCTTTGTGGTCTGGACTATTTATGTCCTTCTAAAAAGAACTTCTAGTATTAAAAATTACCTGGGTATTACATTCCGGCGGGGGATCTGTATTCTTGCAAGCCTCTTGCTGATATTCACTCTCACCGCCTCTATCAATTACAGCAAACCGCCAATTTCTGCCGGTTCGGATACTTCCGTCAGGGAATATAGCCTCGGAGAACTGCTTGGACTGTCTCTTCTCCTTGTGGATGAGATAATAGAGCTTTCGGACTCCGTTGCTTTTGATGAGCAGGGTTTGCTGCAACTCGAGGAAGTGGATTTGGGCACAACTGCTGCCGAGGCTATGAGAAGCCTGAAAGAGCGCTATCCGGCCCTTTCGGGCTATTATCCCGCCCCTAAGCCCATCATCTTTTCAAATGTCATGTCATATTTGGGGCTAACCGGCATTTTCTCTCCCTTTACTTTAGAAGCCAATTACAACAGGGATGTGGCGTCCTTTTTAATTCCGTACACCATCTGCCACGAATTTGCCCATTTGAAAGGCTTTATGAAGGAGGACGAAGCAGGTTTCCTCGCTTATCTGGCCTGTAAGAATTCAGAATCTGCCGAATTCCGATACAGCGGAACGTTGAACGCGCTCCTGTATACGCTGAATCAGCTTTACCGCAATGCTGACAGCAACCTTTACAATGCCGTTTACTCGAGCATCCCCGAAACCGTCCGGGCAGAACTTGCTTACAGCAGAAACTACTGGAAAGACCATTCCGGAGTAGTCACTTCCATTGCCAAAACCGCCAATGACAAGTACCTTATGATAAATGCACAAACTGAGGGCACGAAAAGTTACGGCAGGATGGTGGATTTGCTGTTAAAGGAATACGACCATCGAATCCTGGTGGAATACGGCGACCGAATTTCAGAGGTGCTTCTTGACAATATGAATCCCCCGACACTAGACTTATAACATGGGAGGGATCGCTGTGACTAAGGAAAAGCTAACGGTGGGGATCTTCAACGATTCTTTCCCACCCACTATCGACGGAGTGGCAAATGTGGCCGCCAATTATGCCTTAGAGATTCAGAAAAAACATGGCAACGCAGTAGTAGCCACACCTTGGTATCCGAATGTAACAGACGATTATCCCTTTGAAGTAATACGCTACCCCAGCGCGAAAATAAGCAAAAAGCTGGTTTATCGTGCCGGATACCCCTTCGATCCGTCTGCGATAAGCAGGCTCCGCAAGGCGGAAATGGACATAATTCATACCCATTGCCCCTTTGCCTCTGCTGTGTTGGCAAGAGTACTGCGATTCAGTAACGATATCCCGGTAGTTTTCACTTATCATACTAAGTTTGACATCGATTTACAAAAATTTCTTCCATACGATCCGGTAAAAACCGCTTCCGTAAAGTTTCTGCTGTCAAACATCAACGTATGCGATGAGGTCTGGGCCGTTTCCAGAGGGGCAGGTGAAAATATGAGATCCCTGGGTTACGAAGGGGATTACATTGTAATGCCCAACGGCACGGATTTCCCGAAAGGCGGCGCAGATCCCCGGCTTGTGGACCGGCTGCGAAAAGAGCACGGCATTGAGCCGGACGTCCCTGTCTTTCTCTTCGTCGGTCGCATGATGTGGTACAAGGGAAACAGGCTAACCATCGACAGTCTTAAGATCGTAAAGCAGCGCGGGTGCCGGTTTAAAATGATTTTTGTCGGAGACGGGCTTGACCGGCCGGAGATACAGGCTTATGCGGAGCAATGCGGGCTTTCGGATGATTGCATCTTTACAGGCGCCATCCACGACCGCCAGTTGGTCAGGGCATATTTTACGCTGGCGGACCTGTTTCTGTTCCCCTCCACATACGACACCAACGGTATCGTGGTGTCCGAAGCGGCAGCCTGTGCCTGTCCCAGCCTTCTCATTGAAAATAGCTGTGCTGCGGAACGGGTAATACATATGGACACAGCACTGCTTGCCAAGGATGATCCGAAGGACTTGGCGGAAGCCATTACTTTTGCCTGTGAAAATCCCACGGTTATTAAACGAATCGGTGAAGAGGCTTCGGAAAAAGTCTATCTGTCCTGGGAAGATGCGGTGGCGAAAGCCTATGAGCGCTATATGGTCGTCATCGAAAACTATAACAGAGAAAAGGAAAAAAATGCCCAAAGCAGAAGGATTGCTTTCTTGAAAGATATTCAGGATATCAAGGCGGAGTTTGGCATCAAATTTGATAATCTTATGGAATTTTACCATGATAAACAGCACGATCTGGGGATCAAGAAGGATAAGTTCCTGGAGCATTATAAACAAAGGCAAGTGGGGTTGGGCAATAAAATAGAATACCTCCTGGATCTTTACCGGGAGAAACAGGAGGGCATCAGCGGCAGAATCGAAAGCAGGATCGAAAGCATTATCGAATCCTACCGGGAGAGGCCTGAAGAAATGTTCAGCGGTATGCTGGATGAGCTAAAAAAACAGAACAAAAGAAAGTCGGGATGAGCCGGTAAGAAAGCCGGCTCATTTCTTGTTTTCGTTCACCCAGTCTCTTCCTTCTCCCAGGTCCTCTTCTGTAGGAATCGTTACCCTGGAATCGATGTCGACGGTATGAGCATTGGCTATGGGAAAAGTTGTAAAAGTGGGCACCGTCTTTTCCGGATTCCGGTTTTCCTTCTTTTCTTTATTCTCACAGTTATCCGTCATATCCTCATCCTCCTCCCTGCGTGTGTCTATAGCATACCCTCAACCGCTCGTTTATAACCAAAAAATCAAAAGGGACTGTCCCTTTTGATTTTTTGAAAGAAACTTTGATTCTTTTGTTTGGCGAATTGTAAAATGAAGTT
>DGEG01000047.1:0-3086 GCA_002385825.1 Firmicutes bacterium UBA3932
GTCATATCGTCCTTTTCCCGCAGTCCGTATTTCTGGACTGCTTTGTTGATGAGCAGATCTGCTATTGTCTGGGGATCTTTAGAGCGGATCTCAATGATTGCGTTTCTGACCCATTCGAGCCCCTCGGACCCTCTCTCAGCTTCTGTAATTCCGTCGGACACCATGACCAGCACATCGCCCTTTTTGAGCTGGATGGCGATGGACTCTACCGGAATCCTTTCGATGATGCCCAAAGGCAGGGCCGACATCTTAACAATTTTGACACTGCCTCCCCTTTTAATGAAGCTGGCCGCTGCACCTATTTTAAAAATCCTGGCTCTCCCTGTGCATAGGTTAATAAATCCCATATCTACAGTTGAAAAGATTTCCTCCTTTGATTTCAGTAGAAGAATGGAGTTGATCATTCTGAGGGCAAGCTCCACTTCAAAGCCGGCTTTCATTAAATTGTAGAGGGTATTTACGGTGAGATTGCTCTCTTCAGCTGCCCGCAGACCCTGTCCCATGCCGTCGCTCAATGCGATGAGGAAATTTACATTATCGATTGGCGTGCAGAGGCAACTGTCCCCGGAGATCTTACCTTCCTTCGCGTAGGTTGCCGTGGCGATTTGCAGATCGTATCTCTTTTTCATCACCCGCAGGGGCTGGTGTTCCGTCGAAAGATCCGTCGCTATTTTGTTTAGCGATTTGGCCATTCCTTTGAATTGTTGGGTCATGACATCCCTTGCCGGATGGTATCCATCTGCAGCCACACTGCCGCTGCATAGCGCCAACCGCTCAAACAAGTCTGCATATTCCTTGACCTGTTCTTTTACCTTCCGCTTGGCCATCAGTTCGTAATAATTGTCATCCTGCCGGAGCAGCGAAAGCAGCTTTACGAACTGGTCCATTATCCTTCTAGGAACCAACACGAATATAGCGGCGGCCGCTACCGGCGCGTATATCGAAATATATAATTCCGGAAAACCTTTGAGCATTCCGAAGGCTAAAGCCAGTCCCACGTAGCAAATGCCCACCACCAATCTATGTTTACCGCGAAACAGCCCGGAAATCGCCCCGCAGCTTCCCAAAATTCCGGCTAATGCGGGAGTATCGTAGGTCATCAGCATGATCAGAAAACCGCAAATAATACCGACAAGCCCTCCTTCCGCAGGCCCCATGCCGTAGCCTATCGCCAACGCGATGAGGAAAGCGATTACATGCAACACGGAAACGGAGCTGATCTGCATGACAGCCAGGCCGCCAACGGAGAGCAATACAATAATAGAAAAAACCATTACCGTCTCGAGGGAATTTCTGCCGGCGTCAATTCCTTTGCTGAGGACGTGGAAAAACAACCAAAAGACATATATGAACGCCAACAGGATCAGCAAATCCACCGCCATGGTCATCCCATCGTACAGGAACAAAAGCCCCGCCCAAAGATAATAAAGCACCTTTACGGAAACCATCGCGGCGGAGGCCGCCAGCGCCCGGAGAGTCAGCGGGAATTTGCGAACCACCGGCAGCAGGAAGAGAACAGCACACACGAAAAACGCCGCCAAATCGCCCAGATAAGCATAGCTTGTCCCTCTGACGGAAAGCATTCCTATTAAAATGAAGGGAAGGGTGTAAATGTTGGCTTTGCTTCGCATTAAAAGAACGGTAATCAGCGCGATGGCCACCGACTCTATGGAATAAGCAAAAGCAGCCCTGCCTGCCAACACTGCCACGCTTAGTGTGGCCACCACCTGAATCAGCAAATGCTTGTCCGGTAAAGCAATGTCCCTGGTCTTCCCGTGCTTGCCTTTGAAGAATGCGTTTCTAAGGTTGTCCAACAGCAGTTCCACAAAAAATCCCCCCTTTTGCTAATCATAAGCAGGGGGGACATGCGAAAACTGTAAAAGGGTGTCGCCGCGTCGAATAAAGTTTCGACAAACCACGTGGAGTTGATTTACCTGATGTTGAAGAAACGCTTCGCGTTTTCACATGTGATGCGCGCTGTTTCCTCGTAGGTAAGCCCCTTGATTTCGGCAATTTTGCGGGCAACGTGCTCCACATAAGGTGATTTGTTAGGACGGCCCCGCAAAGGTTCCGGCGTCAGATAAGGAGCGTCCGTTTCTATGAGAAGGTGCTCGATGGGGATTGCCTGAGCCACTTCGACTAGCTTCCTCGCATTCTTATAAGTCACCGGTCCGGCAATTGAAATAGTGGCGCCCAGTTTCACGTACTGTTCTGCCATCTCCCTGCTGCCCGAATAACAATGCATGAGCAGCCTGGCATCGGGAAGCCCGTCACTCTGCCTTGGGAACTGGTCCGTCCTCGCCTTGCTGAAGACTCCTTCTTCTTTTAGGATCTGCATCACGTCGTGATTGGCGTCCCTGTCGTGGATTACGATAGGCATGGAAAGCTCCAATGCCAGTTGAATCTGCTTGCGGAACCAGTGGCGCTGAATTTCCGGATCGGAAAGGTTGCGGTAATAATCCAGACCAATCTCGCCGATGGCCTGCACTTTAGGTTTCTTGGCCAATCCTTTTAACAGAACCAGATCCTCTTCGCCCATGTTCTTTGCATAATGGGGATGGAATCCTACCGCCGCATAGCACCAATCGTATTTCTGCGCGTGGTTGCAAGCCATGAGGGAACTTTCCAGGTCAAATCCCACGTCCATCACATAGGAAACATTGGAATTTTCAATATCCCGGGCCAGTTTTTCCCTTTCCTTATCGTTGTAAGTTTCATTATTAATATGTGTATGTGAATCGAACAGCATTGGAATCTCCTTTTCCACATTGGGTTTAGGTATTCTGTGCAAAATTTCAGATTGTACGTAGATTTACCTATTAGAATTCCTATTTTTTAGGATGTTCTGTGCAAATTTTTAGATCATACGTAGATTAGCGATGTTTTTGCTCCCTACGTACGTATAATCTAAATTTTTGCACACCAGAAGGCCAGATTTTTCTGGGAATTTACGTACAATCGAATTTTTTGCACAAATTGTATAAGTTGTACCGAGTATCTAAGTGTCAAAAACTACTACAAGTATTTAAAACACTATTACACAACTCGGGACTTGTATTGTGGTTGACACCAAGTACAAGTCGACG
>DGEG01000047.1:3359-4966 GCA_002385825.1 Firmicutes bacterium UBA3932
ACACCAAGTACAAGTCGACGCCAAATACAAGTCCCACTAGATGCAAGTCTTCAACTTTATGATACGATTTCGCCGTCGGGGGCCGCAGTTGTCAGGTATTCGTAACGGTCTCCGTTATCTGCAAACAGGAGCATGCCGTTTGACTCCAAGCCCCTTAACTTTCTAGGCTTCAGGTTGGCCAACACAATAACTTTCTTGCCCACCAGTTCCTCCGGCTTGTAGCAATCCGCCACGCCCGAAACGATCTGGCGCACTTCGTTGCCCATTTTAACCTGGAACACCAAAAGCTTGTCCGCATTTGGATGTTTTTCGCAGCTCTGCACCAAACCGACCCGCATATCCAACTTTGCGAAATCCTCGTAGTCGATGGGGTCCTTTATGGGCGGGTATTCCTTTTGGGGAGTTTCCGGCTTGTTCATCGCTTCCAATTCAGCCAGCTCCTTTTCGATATCCATTCTCGGGAACAAGGCCTCGCCTTTTTTCACCTGCTCCCCGTCCATCATATCGAAAACTTGTGTATCGGACCATTCGGGATCGGCGTACCACAGGCCCAGCTGCTTACGGATCCTCGAAGAAGTGGTGTGCATAAATGGTTGAATGAGCACGGAAACAATCCGAAGCGACTCTGCCAGGTTGTGGAGTACCGTGTTAAGCCGACCTTTATTGGCCTCGTCTTTTGCGAGCAGCCAAGGCGTTGTCTCGTCAATGTATTTGTTGGTTCTGCGGATAAGAGTCCAGATTTCCTCCAGGGCGACGCTGAAGTTGAACTTGTCCATGTGAGCTTCTACCTTTGCGGCGGTGCCCAAGGCAAGCTGCTTCAGTTCGCTGTCGGGGCCCTCATCGTCTCCCGCAGGCGGAACCACTCCATCGTTGTATTTTTCTATCATGGTGATGGTGCGGCTGACCAGGTTGCCCAGGTCGTTGGCCAGATCGGAATTCATGCGGTTGAGCATGACTTCGTTTGTAAACAGCCCGTCATTCCCGAAAGTGTACTCTCTCAACAAGAAATATTTCAAGGCGTCCACGCCGTAACGTTCGATGAGTTTGACCGGATCTACAATATTTCCTCTGGACTTGGACATTTTGCCGCCCTCCAGGAGGATCCAGCCGTGGCCCAGGACCTTTTTGGGAAGCGGAAGCTCCAAGGACATGAGCATTGCAGGCCAAATGATGGTGTGGAACCGGACAATTTCCTTTCCGACAAGGTGCACATCCGCCGGCCAGTAATGATTGTATTTCACCGGATCATCCGGATATCCGAGAGCGGTGATATAGTTGGAAAGCGCATCGAGCCACACGTAGATTACATGCTTTTCGTCGATGGGAACGGGAATGCCCCAGTCGAAGGAGGATCTGGAAATGCACAGATCTTCCAACCCCTGCCGCGCGAAGCTGAGCATTTCGTTCCGGCGGCTTTCCGGCTGGAGAAATTCCGGGTTGTTTTCAAAGAGGTCGATGAGCTTGTCCTGGTATTTGGAAAGGCGGAAGAAATACGCCTCCTCCTTGGCCTTTTCAACAGGTCTGCCGCAGTCCGGGCATTTGCCTTCCTCCGCTTGAGTTTCGGTCCAAAACGACTCGCAGGGCGTGCAGTACCAGCCTTCGTATTC
>DGEG01000047.1:5117-7421 GCA_002385825.1 Firmicutes bacterium UBA3932
ATGCCGTCCACTATTTCGTCCACGTATTCCTGCGGCGAGCAGCCGTGTTCCTGCGCCACTTTCTGTATTTTCTGCCCATGCTCGTCGGTACCTGTCAGGAACATGACGTCATAGCCGGTCAATCGCTTGAAGCGCGCCATGGCATCTGCCATAACGGTGCAATAGGTGTGCCCGATATGCAGGTTTGAGCTGGGGTAGTAGATTGGTGTCGTAATGTAGAATTGTTTTTTCTCCATCTTGCGTCTCCTTCTGCAGCTGGCCTAATGAGAGCCTTTTGCAAATATATGAATTGATTATTTATTTTAATGTGTTTTATTATTCTTTGATTTCGTTGCACGGCCCTGTTTGCTATTGATTTGTGGTTTGGCTGTTACGCCTGCCTGCTATTGATTTCGTTGCGCTATCCTGTCTGATATCAATTTCGCCGGCCGCCCTATCTAATATCGATTTCTCTGTGCTGCCCTGTCTGCCATTAGAACTCCTTTTTTTGCCCGAGCAACTGCCAGAGAAAAATATCACCCACATTGCTTGCAGCGCAAATTGTCAATTTTTCTATGAGCGAGCTGTTTGCGAATTTATTTGCTTTACAAACTGTAGATTCGTTTGCATTGCAATTTGCCGAATCGTTTGTATTCCAATTTTTTCAATTTCCCGATTCGTTTCCCATTGCTGTTAGCCGATTCGTTTGTATTGCAATTTAACGATTCGTTTTCCACTGCAATTTGTGGAACGCGCCACACGCGGAACAAGTATAACGCAAAATAAATTGCATTGCAAATTGCAGGCAAAATATAAAGCAAATTGCAGTCCCGTTTTTCAGTCGATCAGCGCAGACCGGACAAAAAACCGTATCCGCCGCGGTAGGACACCTCCACAATCGATGCTGGTTTGATCTCAAAACGCCACATTTCGTTCAGCGGAATGTTCAAAAGCCACGACAAGGCGCCCCGTATCACCAGGGAATGCGCCACGATAACCACGGTTTTGCCCTCTTCATCCCATCGCTCAATGGCTTTAATCGGATCCCGTTTCACCATTTCCTCAAAGGGTTCTTCAGGCAACTCCGACGCCAGCAGCTCCTTGAGAAAATCCACCGCACGATCCCTCACCTGGCTCAGACTCTCCCCTTCGGGAACCACAAAGTTGGCGAAATCGTGCAGGAAATGGTCGAAACCATCGCCGTACAATTCCCTTGCTTGCTCGTTGGTCTTGTTTTCAAAGATTCCAAAGTGCATCTCCTGAAGACGCTCGTCAACATTGACCTCTATCTTGCGGGAGTCCGAACTGTGGCTTTCGGCAATGGCCTTTGCCAGATCCAAAGCCCGTTTCAGCGGGCTGGAATATATCATATGTATATCAACTTGGGAAAGTTGCTCCACCACAGTGGCTACGCTAGCCCTTCCCTTCTCCGTGTATTCAGATTCTTTTCTGCCGTATATCAACCTTTTCGCATTTGCCTCTGTTTCCGGATGACGAATTAAGATCAGCTTCACGAACAAACTTCAATCCTTTCAACTTCTAAAATATATTACCCTTAATAATACCACAATTATACAGATATTCAAAGAAGGGACTTGTAAAAGGTCGTATCAAATTGTTTCAGAGCTTTAGTTATTCCCAAAGTTGTATTTGGTGTCTGACACTTTTTACAAGTTTATGTATTCGGTGTCTGACACTTTTTACAACTGGACACTTATTACAGCTGGCACATAAACAACTGGAAAGGGCAACGATGATTTGGTTTCTATTAAAGATATCGCTGACTCTGTTAAAGAAAAGCATCGATACTCTGGCTTCGCTTAAAAATATCGATGACCCCGCTAAGAGAAAGCATCGATAATTTTGTTCCGACTGAAGATATCGCTGACTCTACCAATAAAAGGCAGCGAGGATTTCTCTCAAGGTGAAGATTTCGCTGCCTCCGCCAAGAAAAAGCATCGATGATTTGGTTTCGATTAATGATGTCGATGCCTTCGTAAGGGAAAAGCATCGATGATTTGGCTTCGGGTGAGGATTTCGTTGACTCTGTCAGAGAAAAGCAGCGATAATCTGGTTTCAATCAAAGATATCGTTGCCCCTGCCAAAAAAAGGCACCGAGGATTTGGTTTGGATTGATGATTTCGCTGCCTCCGCCAGTTGTAAAAAGTGTCAGACACCAAATACAAACGACATCAAATACAATCTTCTGTGCAAAAATTTAGATAGTGCGTAGGTCGATGTGATAGTTCAATGTGAAAATCCTCCTCGAGGGGGGTGCGGACATTTTCTTGGACTGGTTAATAAGAGACTGTAAATAATTTTGTG
>DGEG01000057.1:0-1675 GCA_002385825.1 Firmicutes bacterium UBA3932
CTGTACCAGCTGTTCTACCGCCCGAGGCTGATCGCCGGTCAATTTGTAATCAGATACGAGTTTAAACATAACCTGTCACTTCCTATCCATACCCGATAGTTGCTATTATATTTGCAACTTCCGCTCTGTGGATATTCTTCAAATCATACATTATAATAGTGTAGCTTATTAAAATCCATATGTCAAACGTATGTTCTTGCATTATTTATCCAATTTTTCTACGGCATAGCTATTTATTACCTGCAAAGGACCTTGTAAAGCATAATGAATTATTATATAATACGTTTCAATGATTTTTACGGATTTTCACGCTGAATCTATGCAGGAGGTCAACGACTTTGAAAAAATCAAACGGACGCCATTCAGCGGATAAAACCCGCAATTCCTATCCTGAAAAGGGTTTTGTCGCTGCCATGGCCGGGCATCTCATTAAGAATAACAATATCGATAATAGCCTATATGGAAAATACGATGTAAAAAGGGGCTTGAGAAATGCCAATGGCACAGGTGTTGTTGTAGGGCTTACCAAAGTTGGAGAGGTTGTCGGATACACCATCAACGAAAACAATGAAAAAGTGCCCGCGGAAGGTAAGCTGTATTACAGGGGCATTGATGTCAATGACCTGGTGGAAAACGTAACTAAAGAGAACCGTTTCGGCTACGAAGAAGCCAGCTACCTGCTTCTCTTCGGAGAGTTGCCCACCCAAAAACAACTGGACGCGTACTGCGCCACCCTGGCTTCCCGGCGCGAACTCCCTCCGGGATTTGCCAGAGACATGATCCTGGTTGCCCCTAGCAGAAACGTGATGAACAAGCTGGCGAGAAGTGTTCTCGCCCTGTATTCCTACGACGAAGATCCGGATAATCTGTCCATTTCCAATGTTTTGAGGCAATCCATCGATCTGATCGGATATTTCCCCTCCTTGATAGCTTATGGTTTTCAAGCAAAACGGTCCCACTACCATGGCGAAAGTCTCCACCTCCATTATCCGGATCCGGAGAAGAGCACTGCGGAAAACATCCTTAGGATGATCCGTCCCACCGGGGAATACTCCGATATTGAAGCCAAGTCGCTGGATCTAAGCATGATCCTTCATGCGGAACACGGAGGCGGAAACAACTCGTCCTTTGTCACCCACGTGGTCACCTCTACGGCTACAGATACATATTCTGCCATCGCAGCCGCAGTCGGGTCTCTGAAAGGTCCCAGACACGGCGGCGCCAATGTGGAAGTGATCGGCATGATCAATGATTTGAAAGCCAACGTAAAAGACATTACAGATTATAAAGAGGTAGAAAAATACCTTGTAAAACTGTTGAAAGGTGAAGCCTTCGACGGTTCAGGGCTGATCTACGGGCTCGGACATGCCGTATATACATTATCCGATCCTCGCGCTGTTCTCTTAAAGAAAATGGCGAGAAAACTTGCTGAAGAGCAGGGGCTTATGGATGATTTCATGCTCTACGATTTCATTGAAGAACAAGGGCCTAAACTGTACGAAAAGATCAAAGGTGTACAAAAACCAATGCCCGCCAACGTGGATCTCTACTCGGGATTCGTATACAGCGCTTTAAACATTCCTTTGGATATCGCTACCGCGGTGTTTGCCGCTTCGAGAATATCCGGTTGGTGTGCGCACAGGCTCGAGGAACTGGTGAACGGCAGCAAACTGGT
>DGEG01000057.1:1906-4685 GCA_002385825.1 Firmicutes bacterium UBA3932
AATATTACGGCAATAGAATCAGCAAATTTACAAAGGAAGCGACCAAAAGAATTGCGGATACAGTTAAAAGGACAACCGGCTCCGGCAGTTTGGTATGAGGCTTGCGGAGAAGCAGTTCCAGCAACCATACTAAGAGACAGATGGCTATTGCAATCACCACAGAAAAGGCAGTTCCCGCATAATTGAACAGAAACAGAACCGCGTAGAGAATCACTCTTTTATACCAAAGCCCTATCTCGAAGAAAAATTTCGATTTGCCGGAGGTTTTTTCCGAATCGCAATGCAACGGAAGGTCGGCATTGATCCCATAAAGCAACATCCAGATCAAACCGATAAGCATTGCGGGCATATAAAGCGCCGGTGCAGTATCGACAGCCGCAATATCTGCCGTCATAAAACTACCCACATACTGGAACAAGCCCACGAAGCAGTGGAAGCCCGCCGCTGCAAGCAGCAGTTGACTTGCAAAGAACGTTGAAGAAATTATGTCCCTTTGCATTTCGGGTATCTTAAGAACAGGTTCCAACGCTTCAGAAAAGCAACCGGTATAAATCCTTATACCATGGGCAAAGACCAACAAAAGGAAACATAAAGCCAGGTTGCCGCCGGCAAAGAAGATGGCTCCTCCAAGGAGGATGAGAATCAAAAAAAGTATTGCGCCAAGCTTTTCCTTTCGGTCTGTCACATCCCATGGTTCACGGTACAATTGATATAAATCCCGAAATCTGTTAAAAACATGGGACGGATCCTCTTTCAGCAATATAGCGGAAATAATGGATCCCACTCCTTGAAAAAAACCTGCCAAGAGGGGGGCCAGCAAAAGAAATGCGATTATTCCAACGATCTTGCTCATACTTTTTCCTTCCGTCACAAAAGGTATTTATCATCGACATGAAACATTATACTTCATTTTTACACACATGGATAGACTCCGATACGGTTTTCATAAATATATAATCTGTGTGTAAACCTTCGACAATCCTCCACCGGACAGAATTGCAATCAAGCAATTTCTCTCAAAAAAGCGCAGGGCGGATTTCTCCACCCTGCGAAAAACGAATACTACTTTACGCCTCCATAGGCTCATGCTCTACATTACTGATAATAGCTAAATTACTGCTCGTTCAACTTCTTGAATCTCTCTTTGGCATCCTTGAAATACCATCCAACCAGACACATAGGCCCTATAATCGATATCAAAGCGAATATATTGCAACTAACATCCCAACCTGTATCCCATAACATCATTACTCAACTCCTTCCGATTCCATTGTTTCCTTGCCAAGCTTATTGAAGATCAGATAAAGGATGAGCACTATCGGTGTTATTATCAGTATACCGTACTCTTGCCACAACTCCACATCGCCAATTTTGACAACGTAGATCTCCATATCTTCGTCGTAAACTCCGAAGAAATTGGTCCAGATATACCAGATAACAGATGAAACCAAACCGAAAATGGTGGCCACTGTTCCTGCAATTTTCTTCGGAGGCTTCTTGGAGAAGGTTCCGAAGTATACAGGTATTATACATGTTGTAATAATTACCGTAGCCTGGAACACCCAAACTTCCATTATGCGCTCAAAGAAGAAGGCCAGAGCAAGGGATAAGACTGCTGAAATCAATACACCGATTTTAGTCATCCTCTCTGTCTGCTTTTGATCTGCATCGGGATTAATAACGCCTTTGTAAATGTCGTATCCGATGACGCCGCCGGCTACCAGGAAATAAGAGTCGGCTGTCGACATAGCGCAGGAGAAAACACCGGCGATAAAGATTCCTAATAATCCTACGGGCAGGTATTGTCCGGCGACGGCGAACAATGCTTCGTTAGCCGCTACATCTTCAGGAATGATAGCAAGGCCGATTGCGGCCGCTCCCATGATTCCTAAGAATGTTACTGCCCAGTCGAAGGACAGCCACATGGGAATACCTGCTGCGAAAGCTTTTTGGATTTCCTTCGGTCCCGATGAAGCAAAAATTCTCTGGAAGAATGCGGGCTCGGCCAGCACCGCAAACGCGGTAACCGAATATGCAAATAGTGTCCATGGAGTGAGATACCCCGCTCCTACAGTAAAGTAATACGCTGCGTCTTCTCCGACAAAGTTTTCGAGGCCGATCACAATGTTTTCAAATCCGCCGATGGCATTCCAGCCGATAACCAGAGCGACACCTACGCATACCATCATGACTATGAACTGCATGAAGTCCGTAATCGTTACCGCCCAGAGACCGCCCATCCATGTAAATGCGGTAATGAAGATGGCCCCGATCAAAACTCCTACCCAGAAAGGCATACCTGTGATAAGGCGAAGCAGGAATCCGATACCCATCATTTCCATGGTATTTGTAGAGTATATAAATGACGCTATGGATGAAGCTATACCGGCTGTCTTTCCATATTTTCTGAATGTAATTTCCTGCATCGTGGTCCCTTCAGGGAATTTCTCCTTGAAAACCGGGGACAAAATTGCCATGATCGCATACAGTAAAGTGTAGGGTAGAGAATAAGCGAAGAAACCTGAAATACCTTCATAGAAACCGACTTCCGATGTGCCGAACAATGTATCAAGGCCATAGAAAGTGGAAACCAGAGTACCTACAAGAATAGGGGCGTTAAGGTCTCTTCCCGCCATGAAATAATCGTCAAAACCTTTGGATCTTTTAGAAAAATAATAACCTATGTACAGTATAAGGGCGACGTAAGCAGCTAAAAGAATCCAGTCTATTGCATGGATCTGAACAATAACATTTGTATCCAACGACATTACCTCCTTTA
>DGEG01000041.1:0-5451 GCA_002385825.1 Firmicutes bacterium UBA3932
CTTTACGGGGATCTTGATCATTCCGCCATTGATGAAATGCCGGCAGGCAGAAAACCTATTCTGACAAAAGCCCTTTCGGAAAAAAGTCGTAACAAGGCGTATGAATTCCTGCGCAGCCAGGTGAAAGAAGGGCGGCAGGCGTATATTGTCACTCCGTTGATCGAGGAATCCGAAAACATAGATGCGAAATCTGCGGAGCAGGTTTATGAAGAAGCGTTAGAACGATTTCCTGAATTCGAGGTGAGACTGCTTCACGGGAATATGAAGCAATCGGAGAAAGATGTAGTCATGGAGGAATTTTACTCAGGCAAAGCGGACATTCTCGTCTCAACGGTAGTCATAGAGGTGGGGATCAATGTGCCCAACGCTACTGTAATGCTTATAGAGAACGCGGAACGGTTTGGGCTGGCAGCCCTTCACCAGTTGAGAGGCCGGGTAGGCCGGGGAGAGCATCAATCTTACTGCCTTTTGATTACAGACACAAAAAGCGAATTGGCAAAAGAGCGTGCCGCCGTGATGGAACAGACCAATGACGGTTTTGCAATCGCCGAAAAAGATCTTGAACTGCGAGGTCCCGGCGAGTTTTTCGGAGTCAGGCAACATGGAGTCCCTGAGCTCCGAATTGCGGATTTATCAAAGCATTTGCGGATTTTGCAAACCGTTAGAAAAGAGACGGATGCTTTGCTGGAAAAAGATCCTTTTTTATCCTTACCAGAACACAGGCCTTTAAAAGAAAAACTGGGTAAACTATTTGAAAATACGAATATCATAAACTTATAATAAATGCAAAAGCTTAAATAAAAATGACTGTTGTTTAACATATAAAAAATGGAAACGAACAAGTAAAAAGCATAATTTTGAGCCGATTTCGTTTTAATATGCTTAAAAATACTTTAAAACCCTGTATTAATTAAAAACTTGCACGCCATGTGTTGAGCGTAATTGAGCTCATTTGACCAAAAATTACAAATAAACGTGGCAAAACAGTCCATGAAATGAAATTATTACATCACATAGTTTCACTTCCTGCGGTTAAATTAAGAATGTAAACAGGAGGTGAAAACAATGGCAAAATCAAACGTAGTTGCTACTGCAAAGCCCGCATTGAAAAACATGAAGACAGAAATAGCCAATGAATTGGGTCTCGCGAATTATGACAACATCGATAAGGGCAATTTAACTGCAAGACAAAACGGTTATGTGGGCGGCTATATGACCAAGAAATTGGTAGAAATGGCCGAACAGCAGTTATCTGGTAAAGTCGGCGGATAACAATTGGGAACCAATTAGTTTGAAGCTGATAAGTCAAAACGGGTCTGCATGACGATGCGGGCCCGTTTTGCTATTATCTTTCAGTTGCTATTTTCCCAACTTATGTTAAAATTAATTCACGGAAAGGGGCGCTCGTATTGCGGATTATTGCAGGAGAGCTCAAAGGCAGAAAGCTGGATATGCCTGCGGACAAGCTTATCCGTCCCACTTCAGGAAAAGTGAAAGAAGCGTTGTTCAGTATGGTTGGTCCTACATTGAACGGAGCCGTTGTTATCGATTTATTCTCCGGCACCGGAAGTCTAGGCCTTGAAGCGATCAGCCGGGGAGCGAAGAAGGTATATTTTGGAGAAATGTCAAAGGCAGGTGTCCGATTGACATCTAAGAATATATCCAACTGCAAGGTGGAAGACCGCTGCGTTCTTATTCAAGGAGATTGGGAATATGTGCTCAATCAAATACATGAGCCTGCCGATTTAATATTTATAGACCCTCCATATAAAGCCGGAATTATTGAATCCTGTCTTGAGAAGATATGGCAGCGAAAACTGTTGGCAGCGGATGGTATCATTGCAGCCGAACACGATGTCCGCCAAGAACTTCCTGAGACTGTTGGCGGCTTTTCTATATGGAAAGTTAAAAAATACGGCGATACCCTCATAACTTTATATTCTGTCTTACCGGAGGATACACATCGATGAGAAAAGCGTTATATGCTGGTACTTTTGACCCGATTACTAACGGACATCTTGACTTGATCAAACGCGCTTCAAAGCTATGCGAGCACTTGGTTGTAGGTGTAATGGAGAACCAAGCAAAAAAACCGTTTTTTACCTCGGAAGAAAGAGTGAAAATGATTCGCGGATGTACGAAAAATCTGCCAAATGTGGAAGTAATCCGTTTTGACGGGTTGTTGGCAGATTATGTAAACAATAACCAGATTGATGCAGTAATCCGGGGCTTGCGAGCCACTATGGATTTTGAATATGAAATCCAGATGGCACATATGAATGCAAGGCTGTACAATAAGGACGTGGAAACAGTATTTCTTATGACAACACCGGAGTATTCTTTTATAAGTTCCAGCATTGTAAAAGAAGTATTTTCATTTAACGGTGATATAAGCGGACTGGTTCCGAAAGTCGTATTGAAAGAATTGAAAAGAAAGTTCAACAAATAAATCGGGAGGTATTTGGCGTATGAAGGTTTTAGAACTCTTAGACGAAATCGAAGATATCATCGAGACCAGCTCCGGTTTTCCGCTTACAGGCAAGGTCTTGGTAGATGCGGAGGAAATATTGGAGATCATCCGGGAAATCCGAATTGAGTTGCCGGATGAGATTCAGCAAGCCCAGTGGATTAAAGATGAACGCCAGAGAATCCTTGACGAGGCAAAGCGCGAATATGAAGCTGTGTTGAAAGAAGCAAGGGTGCAGGCCGAATCCCTGATTGAAAACGACGATATTACGGTGAAGGCGAAGGCCAGGGCAGAAGAGATTATGAGTCTGGCGGAAAGGAACGTCAAAAACCTGAAGATGAGCACTTTTGATTATATCGACAGTATTTTATATAATTTCCAGGATAAGATGGAACAGCTTTATGCTACATACTTTACCGACATGTTCAATGATATTCAGAAAACTTTCGATGAAATCAATGCCACATTGACGGATAACAGAAACGAAATCAAGGAGATGATTTACAAAACTCAGGTTGAGAATGAAGAATCCTAAAACCGACTCTATTTGCTATTGAATATTTCGGGGTGGCTTTGAATATGATTGACTATGAGAAGTTCGAGGCGTCATCCCGTCAAATATATATATGCGGGGATCATTACTTCTGCAATAGCCGTTTCTATGGTGTTTTTACCGGCAGTGGTTCTTGACTCCGCAAAACGAGGAATTGCTCTGTGGGCATACTCTGTGTTGCCTGCTTTGCTTCCTTTTTTTATTTGTGCAGATTTTATGATATCTCTGGGCATCCCGGCTCTTGTGGGAGGTCTGTTCGAAAGACCCTTTCAAAAGCTCTTTGGAGTGCCCGGTACTTCAGCCTTTGTTTTTATCATCAGTATAACCTCCGGTTATCCCATGGGGGCCAGCATTATCGGGCAAATGCGCGATAGAAGGGAGCTGACAGATGCGGAAGCTATCCGGATGCTTTCTTTTTGTTCGACTTCCGGACCCTTGTTTATGCTTGGAACGGTGGGAGCGGGGATGTTTCATGCGCCGGCGGCAGGAGCTGTAGTAGCTTTGTCTCATTATGCGGCAGCTCTGTTAAACGGCTTAGTTTTTTGCCTAATTGGAGCAGGAGGAACATTCAATAGGAGCTTTTCAAAACCTCGTTTTCGTTATAGGGATCCCGGACTAGACGATCGAAGCATATTAGAGATGCTCACTGCATCTATTTTATCCTCTTTAAAGACCTTGGGCGTAATTTGTTGCTACATCATTATTTTTACTTATATCACGGATTTGTTAGAAATGGCCGGGACGTTTAACGCGTTAAAAACCCAGCATGGCTCGGGTTTTATTAAAGGTCTTCTTGAGATGACAATAGGTATTAATGAGATTTCCCTTTCGCAAGATTTGGGACTTAGATTAAAATGCACTATGGCCTCGTTTCTTGTTTCTTTCGGCGGGCTCTCCATACTTGCTCAGTCCATGAGCGTACTGGGCGGTCTCTGGATCAGCCCGCTGAAATATTTAAAAATCAAGTTCTTCCATGGCATTTTGGCGGCAATGCTTGCGTATCTAATTGCACCGTATATTTTGAATCGCGCTGTACAGAGCGTAGGTTTTTTCGGCAATCTCAAAACCTTTGCAGACAGCTTTGAGCCCGGGTTTCTGATGCAATTGATATTTTCAACCGGGATGATTATAATAATATTGATTTTATTTCTGTTAACTGCAATCATAGAGCTCATTTTGTCCTCTAGAAAGGAACCTTCCGATTGAATAATATTGGTGTAATTGCGGAGTACAATCCATTCCATAACGGACATCTCTACCATTTAGAAGAGACAAAGAAACTCGGACAAGCCGATCATGTTATTGCGGTGATGAGCGGCGATTTCACCCAGAGAGGGGAGCCTGCGCTGTATGACAAATGGATCCGTGCAGAAATGGCTGTAAAAAACGGTGTGGATTTGGTCATAGAGCTGCCTTTCATCTTTGCATGCAACAATGCGGAGTATTTTGCCATGGGCGGCATACATATACTGAACGGCCTGGGTTGCGTTTCGTATTTTTCCTTCGGAAGCGAAACCGGTGAACTGGCAAATCTGCAAAGGGTTGCAGAGATATTGGTTGATGAAGGCCCGGAGTTAAAAGAGGCTTTGAAAAAATATCTTGACCAGGGGTATTCTTATCCCCGTGCCAGATTTGAAGCTGTAAAGGAAATTGAAGGGGAAGAGGCGGCGGATTTGATTCGGGAGCCGAACAACATTCTTGCAGTGGAGTATTTGAAGCAATGGATACGAACCGGGAAACTGATGACACCCATTGCCGTTAAGAGGATGGGAAAAGGCTATCACGACAGGAGCGTTTCCCATCAATTGGCAAGCGCTACGGCAATCCGGCAAGCGATAGCAGGAGATCAGAATCTGAACAGAGTGAAGAAGGCATTACCTGAGGCAACAGCAGAAATCATGGAGAGATGCGGTCAAAATCCGGCAACGGATTATGAGCGATTCTTTCCCATACTGGTTTATAAAATACTGACTACGCCTGTCGAAAGTTTGGCAGAGATCCTCAGCGTAGGAGAAGGTCTTGAGAACAAGCTGAAAAAGGCCATTATTAAAAGCAGAAATATGGAAGAACTCATCGGTTCAGTTCTTTCGAAACGATATACGGAGACGAGGATCAAGAGGTTGTTGCTGCACACTTTGACCTCGCTGACAAAAAGGGAGTTCTTCGAGATGGTCGCGGAGATGCCTTTGTATGCCAGGGTTTTGGGGTTCTCTTCCAAAGGGGCAAAGCTGCTTCGCCACATTAAGCAGACAGAATGCGCTTCCTTCCCGGTTATTAGCAATATTAATAAAGAAGTGCCGCAAGATGCCCCGCAGTGGAAGATTTTGCTCTATGATATCCTGGCAGCAGATATATATAATTTAGCCTATAACAACGAACTGTACGAGCGATCTGACTATGTCTGTTCACCCAGTTTGTCTGACGACTTTGC
>DGEG01000041.1:5815-6251 GCA_002385825.1 Firmicutes bacterium UBA3932
AGTACGAAAGGAAGTAGTAGAATGAAGGTATTAGTCGTTAACTGCGGAAGCTCATCATTGAAATATCAAGTTTTGGAGATGGACAACTCCACTCTGTTGGCGAAAGGGCTGGTAGAGAGAATCGGTCTTGACGGGTCTGTCATGAAGCACGAGAAGATCGGAATGGACAAGTATATCGTAGAAGCACCGATGAAGAACCACAAAGATGCTATCGGCTATGTGCTGGAAGCTCTGACGGATAAAGAACATGGTGTTATCTCTTCCATGGATGAAATCAGCGCGGTAGGGCACAGAGTTGTTCATGCAGGTGAGAAATATGCAGGTTCTGTCCTGATTACCGAGGACGTAATGAATGCACTAGAAGAATGTATCGATTTGGCACCTCTTCACAACCCTCCCAACATACTGGGTATCCGTGCCTGCCAGGAATTAATGC
>DGEG01000041.1:6602-8845 GCA_002385825.1 Firmicutes bacterium UBA3932
GTCTGCATCGACACCAGCATGGGCTTTACTCCCCTGGACGGTCTTATCATGGGAACAAGATCCGGAGGAATCGATCCCGCTGTCATAACTTTTATTTCTGAAAAAGAAGGAATTACAGCGGATGAAGTTATTAACATTTTGAACAAGAAGTCCGGCGTAGCTGGTATTTCCGGTGTGAGCAGTGACTTCAGAGATCTTGCTGAAGCGGAAGCCCAAGGAAACGAGAGAGCGGCATTGGCTCTGAAAATGTTTGCATGGCGCGTGAAATACTATATCGGAGCTTACATGGCTGAAATGAACGGAGCAGATGCCATCGTATTCACTGCAGGCATAGGTGAAAATGACATCGATATGAGAAAACAGATTTGTTCGGATCTCGATGGTCTTGGAATTGAATTGGACGAAGAGAAGAACAATGTCAGGGGAGAAGAGAGAATCGTCAGTAAGGATAGTTCAAAGGTTAAGATCTTAGTCATACCGACAAACGAAGAGCTGATGATTGCTCAGGATACTGTCGAGATTGTCAGCAATCTGTAATAAAAATTCGTTGACAAAGCTTTGGGTACAAGGTATAATCTGTAGCGTTCGTACGCAGAGAAGGAGGTGTTAACGATGGCAGTACCTAAGAGAAGAACTTCGAGTGCTAGAAGAAACAAGAGAAGATCGGCCAATATGAAGATGTCAGCTCCTGCATTGTCAATATGTTCTAAGTGTCATGAGCCCAAGCTTCCACATAGAGTATGTCCCAATTGCAACCATTACAATGGGAAGGAAGTAGTAGCTTCGGAAGCTTAATTTGTTTTCCTACACTGAAATTCACAACCGCCGGCACGGCCGGCGGTTTTTTGCATTTAACTTACAGATCGTTCATGTTATAGAGCCCGGGCGGCTGTTTAATGATGAAATCAGCAGCTTTTAGCGCCCCGAGGGCAAATATCCTTCGGGAATATGCGGTATGGGTCAGCTCTATTACTTCATCGGGCCCGGCAAATATTACAGTATGTTCTCCGGGAATTGAACCAAGACGAAGTGCGGCCACAGCAGAACAATTGCTTCCAAGAGCATCTCTTAGCAGGTATGCGGTACCGCTTGGCGCGTCTTTTTTATGTTTGTGATGGGTTTCGAATATACCCACATCGAACTCATCTCCGAGTATAGAAGCCAGCAAAGATAATGCTTTACTGAGGGCATGAATTCCGAGAGACATATTGGCTGATTGAAACACGGGGATCTGTTTTGATGCTTCCTGGATGATGCGATGTTCCTCGGGACCGAGGCCTGTAGTAGCGATGACAACCGGCGTGTCATGAAGTATGCACCAGCCAAGAAGTTCTTTTATCGCAGAAGGGTGTGAGAAATCCATCACCACATCTGCTTTCGGCGGGACAAAAGCAAAATCTTGGTAAATTGGGTATGAGACGCGGGCATTTCGCTCCCGGTCCACGCCACAGATTACTTTGTGCTCATTCTGCTCCAATATGACTTCCGTCAACATGCGTCCCATGCGGCCGCTGCATCCGTGAATTATAATATCCATAGGATCCTCCTTAAAGCAGACCGCAGGCTGTCATCTGATTCTTGATGACATCCAAGGATTTTGACTGGGGCGGGCATAGGGGAAGCCTATATTCAAGTTCTATCATTCCCATCAGATATAAAGCCGCTTTCACGGGGATAGGATTTACTTCACAGAACAGAGCGTCGATGAGAGATTTGAGTGAAAGCTGAGCTTTCATCGCGCTAATAATATCCCCGTTTAGGAAATCAACGATCATATCATGAGTCTGTTTCGGAACGATGTTGGACAGCACTGAAATTGCTCCCAGTCCGCCCATGGCCATTATCGGAACTATGATTTCATCGTTGCCGGAGTAGAGAGCGAAATCCTCATCTACATATTTGGCAATCTCCACCACCTGAGCCATATTGCCGCTGGCTTCTTTGATTCCGACTATATTCGGGTGGTTGCATAGTTCAGAAACTACAAAAGGACTGATGTTCACTCCCGTTCGCGCCGGCACCGAGTAAAGTATGATCGGAATATTGACCCGGTCGGCTATTGCAGTGTAGTGGATAATCAGTCCTTTGTCCGTACATCTGTTGTAATATGGTGTTACCAGGAGCAGCCCGTCCGCTCCTTCCGCTTCCAGAGCCATACTCATATCTATTGCATGACGCGTGTCATTGCTTCCTGCGCCGGCTATGACCGGCACTCTTCCGGCTGCTTTTTTTATGGCGTACCT
>DGEG01000041.1:9131-16357 GCA_002385825.1 Firmicutes bacterium UBA3932
GGTGTTACAAGGGCAGTAGCTGCACCTGTAAACAATGGCATATAGATGACACCTCACTTGCTTTATTTTATAAGCAGTTCGGCAATCTGAACGGCATTGGTAGCCGCGCCCTTTCTGATATTGTCTGCTACAACCCAAAGGTTGAGTCCGTTTTCTACACTGAAGTCTCTGCGAATTCGTCCCACAAAGACTTCGTCTTTTCCTGCCGCCTGGCGGGCTAGGGGATACACGTTGTTTGCGGGATCATCAAGTACCACGCAGCCCGGGAAAGAAGCCAGCAGTTCCTTCACTTCCTCAAGCTCGAAAGGTTTCTCCAATTCCACGTTGATAGATTCACTGTGGCAATCAAATATGGGAACTCTGACTGTAGTGGCGGTGATCCGTATGCTGTCGTCTCCAAGTATCTTCATTGTCTCGTTGACCATCTTCATCTCTTCTTTTGTATATCCGTTTTCCAGGAAGGAGTCGATGTGGGGGAGACAGTTGCCCGCAATGGGATGGGAGTATGCTTTCATTATGTCATTTCCTGCAAGCCCTTGCTTAAGATCCTCAATGCCCTTGGCTCCCGATCCTGAAACTGCCTGATAAGTAGAGTAAATGACCCTCTTTATTTTGTACTTGTCATGGAGAGGCTTGAGGGGCAAAACAGCCTGTATTGTGGAGCAGTTGGGGTTGGCAATAATACCTTGATTCCATTGGATATCCTGAGGGTTAACTTCCGGAACTACCAAGGGAACTTTCGGATCCATTCTCCAGGCGCTGCTGTTATCTACGACAGTAACGCCCTTGGATGCGGCTATGGGTGCGTATTTCTCACTGGTTGCTCCCCCTGCTGAGAAAAGTGCAATATCGATGGGTTTATCGAAGGAGTGCTCGGTAAGTTCTTCAACTATGTAATTCTCACCTTTAAATGTAACCGTTTTGCCCGCTGATTTGGCGGAAGCCATAAGGTATAGATTTTCAAAGGGGAAGTCACGCTCTTCCAGCACTTTCAACATGGTTGTTCCTACCAGACCGGTAGCGCCTACTAAGGCTAAATTGGGCTTTTTCTTCATTTTTGTCCTCCTTGTATATATTACTGTTTTCTACTTAACACTTGTAATAAATCGCATTCTTTTTAATGCGCATGAGTCTATTATAAGATTTTATTATATAACAATTCATCAAAAATGTAACTCTTTTATATTCCTTCATTAGAATGAAATATTTTGGCAGGCATACTTTATACAGGTTAGATTTTACAAGTTACATATAACATTGTATTCAAATTTGGTCATTTAGGTGATATAATTAAAGCTTGCAAAGATAGAAATATTTAGCAGGCTCGTCTTGTCAAAATAGGGACATTGAAAGAGAGGAAAAGCGTTGACATTAATTGAGAGCATAATCTTGGGACTGGTGCAGGGATTGTCGGAATTCCTGCCTATAAGCAGCTCGGGTCATTTGGCTATTTTGCAGCACTTTTTTGGTATAGAAGGGGAGAGCGTCCTTGCATTTGCCGTTTTGCTTCATTTAGGAACCTTGATCTCTCTGGTCGCCGTTTATTATCGAGTGATCTGGGAACTGATTATTGAATTGTTTGCCACCGTTAAAGATTTGGTTACAGGCAAAGGGTTGCAGATCAACAAGAACGAAACGAGAAAACTTGGCGTGATGATTGTTGTTGCAACCATACCTACCGGGCTAATGGGTGTGTTCTTCAACGATTTCTTTGCCGGTTTGTACAATTCGGTCCCTGCCATCGGTTTCTGCCTGATTATTACCGGCTGCTTCCTTTGGTTGGCAGAAAGAATGGGACAAAAAGAGAAAAACGTCCGGGAGATGAAAATCACGGATGCACTATTTGTGGGACTCTGCCAGGGAATTGCCATCGTACCGGGAATATCCCGCTCCGGCGCCACCATTGTAGGAAGCCTTTTTTCAGGTCTTAACAGGCAACTGGCCGTTCGATTTGCATTCCTTATTTCCCTCCCGGCCATATTGGGAGCAGTGATACTGGAGGCTCCCGCCGCATTTTCAGAAGGGTTGGACAGGCAAATGCTATTGATTGTCGCTGCCGGTGTGGCAACGGCTGCTATTTCAGGCTATATCGCCATTAAAACCATGATTAGAGTCGTCTCAAACAAGAAGTTGTATATTTTTTCGTTTTATACCTGGATTGCGGGAGGCCTTGTGCTTCTCTACACGTTTATGAGTTGAATTAACAACTGAGGAGTATGCTTTATGGCGGAACAAAAGAGAAAACCGGGGCGTCCAAAGGGCTCTAAGAATAAAGCTACCAGAGAGAAGCTGGACGCGGAACTGGCGAAAAAGCAGGCGCAGAGCCGGCTGAAGAACGAGATATGGGCCATAGTTATCATAGCTGTTGGCGCTTTCCTTGCCATCTCCCTTCATACCCAGGCAGCGGGCGAGTTAGGACGCATAATCTCAGATCTTTTAAAAGGCCTCTTCGCAGCAGTAGCTTACGCATTGCCCTATTACCTTATACTTTACGGATTGATGCTTTTCTTTAGGCGTTCAGCGCGTATCGGTGCAAGGTCCGTTATGTTGTTGTGCCTGATTTTTCTCATGGCAACCGTCATAAATTCGGCGAGATATCTCGATGCGGAAGGGCTTTCCATATCCCTTTCTTTCATCAAGGATGCTTATAATAACGGAGTGGTGCTCGGGGGAGGGGGAGCCTTCGGCATGACCTTAGGGCTGCTGTTGAAAAAAGCCATCGGAATTCCCGGTCTTTACATATTCTCTTTAGTAGTGATTGTCATCTCCCTCATGTTGGTTGTAAACATACCCGCATCACAATTTATCGAAGGTTATAGAGAGAAACGCAAAGAAGCGATGAAGGATAAAGAGACTAAGGCTGATGCGGAGGCCACTGCAGAAAGTTCTATCATCATGCCGGACCCGGTTGAAAAGGCAGCTATAGAGGTGCCGGGCTTCTTATCCGGATCTGTTACAAATAGACAGATGAAAATCATCGACTATGTGAAGGACGACGAACTGTTTGAAACGGGGCAAAAGTCGGAAAGTTTGGGATTTGAAAAGCCTGGGCCTGTCGAACCGGGTAAAGGGTTGACCGGCGAGGAGGATACCGGAAAGGAAAAACCGGCGGTCAATAAAAAGAACAAAGGCTTGGGAAACGAGCAAATAGAAGAGCTGAAAATCGATCTGGACAAAGAGGAACCTATATCTTATATAGAACCGCCTCTCGACCTGCTTGATAAGGCCAAGTCCACGCCTAAAGCCAATGAAAACATCAATTTGAAGCAAAAGGCTCTTAAACTGGAAGAGACGTTAAAGAATTTTGGCGTCAATGCAAAGGTGGTGCAGGTAACTAAAGGACCTGCTATTACCCGTTATGAAATCCAGCCAAGTGTAGGCGTCAAAGTCAGCAGCATTGTTCGACTTGCTGATGATATAGCCTTAAACCTGGAAGCCAAGAGCATCCGCATGGAGGCCCCCATACCCGGCAAAGCCGCCGTTGGAATTGAAGTGGAAAACGACCGGGTCAACCTGGTGACAATCCGGGAACTCATTGAAACGAAGGAATTCCAAAATTCACCCTCAAAAATCACCTTCGCCGTGGGAAAAGATATCGCGGGCACTCCTGTGGTGGCAGATCTCAAAAGCATGCCTCACTTGCTCATAGCCGGTTCTACCGGATCGGGAAAGAGCGTCTGTCTCAATTCAATAATTGTGAGCATACTTTATAAAGCAAGACCGGATGAGGTCAAGCTGGTGCTAATAGATCCAAAGGTTGTGGAGCTGGGCAATTATAACGGAATCCCCCATCTACTGATACCTGTTGTGACGGAGCCCTCCAAAGCGGCAGCAGCTTTAAGCTGGGCTGTGTCCGAAATGACGGAACGCTACAGGAAGTTTGCGGAATTAGGCGTGAGAGATCTGGATTCCTATAATGAACATATAAAAACAAAAGATGACGAGACAAAGCCAATGCCGCAGATCGTCATTATCATCGACGAACTGGCGGATTTAATGATGGTGGCTCCCTCCCAGGTGGAGGAGTCGATCTGCAGGCTGGCTCAGATGGCAAGAGCCGCCGGGATGCATCTCATCGTCGCAACACAGAGACCGTCTGTGGATATAATAACGGGTGTCATCAAAGCCAATATCCCCTCCAGGATTTCTTTCGCTGTATCTTCTCAGTTTGATTCGAGGACTATTTTGGATATGGCCGGGGCAGAGAAGTTGGTAGGAAAAGGGGACATGCTCTTCTATCCTCTGGGAGAATCAAAGCCCATTCGTGTTCAGGGATGCTTCATCTCGGATGGGGAAGTGCACAAGGTCATCGACTACCTCAAGGAACAGGTTCCCGATAACGAATACGCCAACGATGTCATCCAGAGGATTGAACGTACTTACGAAAGCGATACTGACGACGATACGGATGAACTGCTCCAGGAGGCGATTGAAACCGTCGTGCGGGCAGAACAGGCTTCCGTTTCCATGCTTCAGCGCCGTTTCCGGATCGGTTATAACAGGGCGGCAAGATTGATTGATATGATGGAGGCAAGAGGTATCGTAGGTCCCAGCGAAGGAAGCCGCCCAAGAAAAGTGCTGATGACAGAAGAGGAATTTTTGAATCTTGGGAAGGATTCCGATGACGAGAATGAAAACTGAGAATACTAAAAGGAATAAAGAATTCTTTATAGATGGAAAGGAAATTGGATGCGAATATATATCGAAACTTTAGGATGTCCTAAAAATGTTTCTGATTCAGAATACGCGGCGGGACTTCTGACAGAGGCCGGACACGCGATGGTGTCAGATCCGGGAGAGGCAGAGGCCATAATTGTTAACACTTGCGGTTTTATCAATGATGCCAAAGAAGAATCCATAGACCGGATACTGAAATTGGCCAAGGAAAAACCAGAGGACGGAATTCTCATCGTTTCCGGCTGCCTTTCGCAGAGATACGGAGAAGAACTCGGAAATGCCTTGCCTGAAGTCGATATTCTGATCGGAGTTAATGAATATCATACATTGCCCCAGATACTTTCTGAATATGAGAGGGGAAGACAAAAGCTCTTTTTCAACAGCTACGAAAAAGAATATTCGGAAATCAGCGCAAGAGCTTCCCTTGGCGTTTCATATTCTTCATATTTAAAAATTGCTGAAGGGTGCGACAATGTATGCGCTTACTGCGTAATACCTTCTATTCGAGGCAGTTACCGCAGCAGGAAGAAGGAGAATATCCTGGAAGAAGCACGCAGGTTAGCCGAAAAGGGATGCAAGGAATTGATTCTCGTAGCACAGGATGTAACGGCATACGGAATCGATCTTTACGGAGAATATCACTTGCCCCGGCTGTTGCAGGATCTTTGCAAAATAGAAGAAATTCGCTGGATACGGCTGATGTATTGCTATGAGGATCGCATTACGGATGAGCTTATAGAAGTGATGGCAGCCAATGAGAAAATATGTAAATATATTGACATACCGATTCAGCATGCCAGCGACAGGATTCTTGCAGCCATGAACCGGCGTTCCACGAGAGCTACAATAGAAAACACGATCAAAAAGCTACGGGCTGCCATGCCTGACATTCACATTCGTACTACCCTGATTACCGGATTTCCCGGGGAAACTCGTGAAGATGCCAAAATACTTGAAGACTTCGTTGAAAAAATGAGGTTTGAACGCTTGGGAGTATTCGCATACTCTAAGGAGGAAGGGACACCGGCCGCATCTATGGAAGGACAGGTGCCGGATAAGACCAAGCTGGCCAGAAGAGACCGGTTGATGCGTCTGCAGCAACAGATTTCACTTGAACACAATTTACAGAAAGTCGGGCAGGTTTTCGAAGTCTTGGTGGAAGAACGGGAAGAGGAAACCTATGTGGGCAGAACGGCTTACGATGCACCGGAGATCGATAACACTGTAATCTTTACTTCGGACATACCTCTTGAACCGGGCGATTTTGTAATGGTTAAAATTGACGACGGCTTCGACTACGACCTGACAGGACACGTTGTAAGGGCGGATAAATAGAATACCAGGAGGAAACGATGAATCTACCGAACAAATTGACCGTTTTAAGGATTTTATTAATACCGATATTCATAATTTTATTGCTAAAGAGATACTATATTAGCTCCGGAATTCTGTTTATCTTAGCTTCGGCAACAGACGCTCTTGACGGTCATATTGCCAGGAAACATAACCTGATAACGAATTTCGGGAAGATCATGGATCCTCTGGCGGATAAACTTTTGGTTACTTCCGCAATGATTTGCCTTGTGGAGCTTGGGGAGGTGGCCGGATGGATGGTGATCATAATACTCGCCAGAGAGTTTGTCATTACAGGGTTACGGGCCGTGGCGGCAGGCGAGGGCGTCATTATAGCTGCGGGAAAATCGGGAAAGATAAAGACCGTATTCCAGATGCTGGCAATTTCCATAATTTTATTGCGAAATTGGCCTTTCTCAATGGTTACTGACCTTCCCATCGGTGATTACTTGCTTTGGATCGCCGTGGCGGCAACCGTATATTCTGGCGTTGAATACATCGTTCAAAACAAGCACATATTTAAAATGTAAAACTTGCAGAAAAAGAGGTGACCAGTTGAAATCTTCTATTTTGAGCGTAGGCACGGAACTCTTATTCGGACAGATTACGAACACAAATACGGTATACTTGTCGCAGCAGCTTAATCTTTTAGGAATTGATGTACTCTCACATCATACGGTGGGTGACAACTCGAATCGCTTGTCTCATATGATCCGGCAGGCCTTCATGGACTGCGACTTAGTCATAACCACAGGTGGATTAGGACCCACACAGGACGATCTCACGAAAGAAATTGCCTGTGAAGTATTAGAAGATGAGTTGGTTCCTCATCCTCCTTCCATGGAAAAGCTTGAAAACTACTTTAAGAAACTGAACCGCCAGATGACGGAAAACAATTGGAAGCAAGCTTATTTCCCGTCAAGAGCTACGGTGTTTCCCAACGATATAGGAACAGCTCCCGGGTTCGCACTGGAAAAGGACGGAAAGATCATTATCTGCCTGCCCGGACCTCCGAGAGAAATGAAAAACATGTTTGAAAAAGAAGTCAGGCCTTACCTGGAAGCAAAAACGGAGAGCGTGATTTACTATAAAGTGCTGCGCATGTTCGGCATCGGTGAATCCATGCTGGAGACCAAGCTTCTCGACATCATCGATAATCAAACCGATCCCACCATAGCAACCTACGCAAAGGAAGG
>DGEG01000030.1:0-661 GCA_002385825.1 Firmicutes bacterium UBA3932
TTTTATATTAGCGTTTATATTTGTTTTTCCGTACATATCTGCGATAAATAAAGCCATTGCCAATGCGTTGGTATTGGCCCCAACCAATCGTACTCTGTATTTTGATATTTTTCATAGGGCTTCAGCACATCCTCACCCCCCTATAATCTCATCGAGCAGCCCTTTGGTCTCGGCTTCGAGCGCACGGAGATCTGCGGTTATCTCTTCCAGGGAGCGCAGCTGAATGGGCTTGTAGAAATATTTCGTAAAGCTTATCTCATAACCGATTTTCGTCTGCTTTTCATCTATCCATGCGTCCGGCGCAAAAGGCTTTACTTCCTTCTCAAAGAAGGCTTCAATACCGCCTTCATAGGTGAAGGGTATCTGCTCGGTATCAGTCAGTTCTTTATCAGCGACAGGATTGCCTTTTTTATCCCGCTGGATCGAGCCGTCCTCGTTGTATGCAGGGCGCAGGACAGTCACTTTCCAATAACCAAATTCGTTATTGTTGAATATCTTGCTGTATTCGTTTTCCTCAAACGCCATGTAAAGATCTACAATTTGCCGGCGTATTTCAGGGGTAAGCTCGCAGTTCTTATTCCCGAGGTTCTTTCGGAGCGGAGATTTTAGCGATGTTGCGTCAATAAGCTGAATTTTGCCTTTCCTGTGTTCGGCCTTGTTG
>DGEG01000030.1:682-4652 GCA_002385825.1 Firmicutes bacterium UBA3932
CGAGGTCTCATGAAGAGCGATGTCAGCAGCATCGCCTTCAACAACAGAATACTCGAAAACATTGCTGATTTCAACACTTTAGCGGAAGCTGCATTGGAACTTGCTCGGATAGTCATGGTAGAAGTGATAGAAAAGCTTGATGAGCAGTTGTTAGAAACCGCTCCCAGGGGTTGGGTATGTATCGGCAAGAGGAAACGCACTTTGGCAACGCGTGTTGGTGAGATAGAGATCACCAGGCGTTTTTATTGCAAAGCGACTAAAAAGGGTAAAAAGTACAGGTTTTTGTTGGACGAAGCTTTGCATATTCGCAAGCGACGACGGGTCACAAACGGGTTGCTAAAACTAATGGTGGCAATGGCTACGAGGCTGCCCTTTAGAGAAGTATCGGAGGTGCTGGAAGAAGCGGGCTTGCCTGTGCTGAGTCATAGCACGGTCCACCAAGAAGTGAAATATTATGGAGCTCTGGCTAGTAAGTGTTTGGAAAAAGACCGTAAAGCCGTTTTTGAGGCGGGTCAAGATGCAGGTCAAGATCAGCAACGTAGTAAAGTTCCCATTCTCTTTTTAGAAGCGGACGGTATTACCGTAAATAGCCAAAGGTGTGAGAAAAAGCGCTTAGAGATAAAAGTGGGGATATCTTACGAGGGATGGAACGGCTCAGGCAAGAGTCGGACGCTTAAGAGGCCACGTGTGGTAATGGGCTTAATTGATGGCGGAGATAGATTTTGGGAGACTTTTTCAGCTGATCTGCAAAGACGATATGAGCTATTAGATACGCAGATAATCATCAATGGCGATGGCGCCAGTTGGATCCATAGTAATTCAAGAGAGTACTTTGCTGGAGCAATTATCCAGCTTGACAGGTATCATCTTAAACGAGATTTGCGTTTGGTGTTGGGTCCTGAGGCCGCAGATAAGCTTTATGCTCAACTACAGCAAGGGCAAAGCGACGTTTTTATAGATACATTGGAATCACTGGAGTCTGAGATTGCTTCCGATAAGAGACCGATGTATGAAAAACTGCTAAATTTGTGCAAGCGATATCGGGAGCATCTGGGGGATTATCGTAGCCGCATAGCCCGAAGATATTGGAAGTTTGAGCTGTATGGGATGGGAGTAGCGGAGACAACGGTAGACAAAAAGATTGCCAACCGGATGAAAAAGCGTGGAATGAGCTGGAGCCGGGAAGGAGCATCAGCGATGGCAACTTTGCTTATGCTTCGCAGTAACAAGGAGCTTTTCAATTTTTTAGATGAGGCTAGGTTAAAAGACATTGCCAATCCAGTTAAAAAGATCCGGCATTTTGCTAAAGAAGCTATTGTGGTAGAGCCCGGCACCTGGATGCAAGCACGAATGCCGAAGTTGGTAGCGGCTTGGTCTCCAACAACAAAGGCTTTACGGGATCTGAGTAAACCATCCGGTGTTTAGTATAGATAGCTGCGAGGTTTTTTTTTGACCTACTAAACCTTTACAGGTACCGTTATTGTTGAATATCTTGCTATATTCATTTTCCTCGAATGTCATGTAAAGGTCTACAATTTGCCGGCGGATTTCAGGGGTAAGCTCGCAGTTCTTATTTCCGAGGTTCTTTCGAAGCGGCGACTTCAGCGAGGTTGCATCAATAAGCTGGATTTTTCCTTTCCTGTGTTCGGCCTTGTTGTTTGAAAGAACCCAGATATAGGTGCCTATTCCTGTATTGTAGAACATGTTTTCCGGCAAAGCGATGATCGCTTCCACAAGGTCATTCTCGATTAAATAGCGGCGTGCGTTGCTTTCCCCAGAACCGGCGTCACGGTGAAAAGTGACGAGCCGTTATGTACTTCCGCAATACGGCTGCCCAGTTCCGTGGTTCTTTTCATTTTTGACACATTGTTCAGAAGGAAAAGCAACTGACCGTCGCTTACCCTCGGAATCATGCTGAACTCGGGATCATCGTCAAAGTATGTAACAAAACGGCTGTCAATAATACCCTTTTTGCCGCCTAGCTTCTCTGCGTCCACCTTCCATGATTTTCCGTACGGCGGATTGCTTAGCATAAAGTCAAACTGGTAAGAAGGAAACTGGTCGTTCGAGAGCGTGGAGCCGAAAACGATATGGTCGGCCTGATCCCCCTGCCCCTGCAGCAATAGGTCAGATTTCGCGATTGCATATGTTTCAGGGTTTATTTCCTGCCCAAACAGGTGAATGGACACTTTTTTGCCTGCTTTTTCGGCAAGCTCTAAAAGGCGATCCTGCGCGACGGTCAGCATGCCGCCGGTACCGCAGGCCCCGTCATAGCAAGAGTATGTCGCATCCTTGATTTTGTCGGCGATAGGAATAAATATAAGGTCTGCCATCAGTTCCACGACGTCTCGCGGCGTGAAGTGCTCTCCGGCTTCCTCGTTGTTTTCTTCATTAAAGCGGCGGATCAGCTCCTCAAAAATCAATCCCATGGTATGGTTGTCAAGCCCGGGCAGCCGTATTTCCTTCTTCTCATCGTCCTTATATACCGGGTTCGGGCTCAGGTTAATGGTAGGGGAGACAAATTTTTCAATAACGGCTCCAAGAATATCTGCGTCCACCATTGTATCTATCTGATTGCGGAACTTGAATTTGTCCAGGATCTCCTGAACATTAGGCGAAAAACCGTCAAGATAGGCTATAAAATCCGCCTTTAATGTTTGCTTTTTTGCCCTTGAAGTAAGGTCGCGCAGGCAGAAAGGGGAACTGTTGCAGAAAGATTGCCCTGCGGCGTTGCATAGAGCGGCAGTCTGATTTGTGATTCCCGCTTTATCAAGTTTCTTTTTCATTTCAAGCACAGCCGGCTTTGTTTCTTCAAGAACCGCATCAAGTCTGCGGATTACTGTCATCGGAAGGATGACATCGCGATACTTGCCGCGTACATATACATCGCGCAGGCAGTCGTCCGCAATGCCCCATATAAAACTGACAATTGAGTTGTATATCTGATTGTCCATATTCTAATTGCTCCTTATTCCAAAATCTATAAAAACAACGGCACAAATGCCGCAACTATTAAGCAAACTTTTTAGCCTGCAAGTTTTTGTATATAATCCCCTTATTATGTGCTTTTTGATTTTGTCCGCAAATCAGCGGGCTTCTCCGCATCCTTCGGTATCGCCCAAGCCCATCCCAGGCGCACAGCGCCCTTTATCCGGCCCTGCTCGCATAAGACCTGCACTCTGCGCGGGGATATGTTCCATTTTTCAGCGGCTTGTTTTGCCGTTAAATAATCCATTGCAAATACCTCACAGAACAGAAAATTCCAATTTCCATTATATGCGAAGAAACGAATAAATTCAATATGCTTGCAGAAAAATTTACAATTAGAGCGAAAAACCGCCAGTCAAGTCTTTAAGCCTTGACCGGCGGCATGATTTTATTACCCTTATATCTCCACGCTCACTTCCGTCCCCGTCTTAAACTCAACCGTCAGCCTGCCGCCATGCACCGTCACCTTGTCGACGATCCTTCTGACCAGCTTGTCGTCAAATTCGAAAAGAATGCCGGACTGGCTGTTCAGGAATTCCGCCATCTCGGCAATCCGCTGGCGCTTACCCTGATGTTTCGCATTACCGATTAGGATCTTTTCCTTTAATTTCCCCATACGGTAAATCTCATAAATCACCTCTTCATATTTCTGCTTATTGTTTGCCAGTTGTACCAACTCGTTTAAGCCGTTTTCGGCGTTATTTTCAAATTTAAGAAAAGCCCTTTTGAGGGATGAGCATGCTTGCATAGAATGTACATCTATCCTGTCTCCTCAACCTATACGTTATCTAATTTGTCAACTCAACCCTACCTAATTTCGGGCTCAAATTTTGCCTAAAAATATACCCTCGATATGTTCCCATAAACACATATCGAGGGTGTAAGTCGAGTTGACAGATTTACTTTCACATTGTGAAACCCAGCATTTTCAAAGCTTTCCGGACTTTACTTTTTAGACATCAAGCAAATTGTCTCCACATGG
>DGEG01000123.1:0-2685 GCA_002385825.1 Firmicutes bacterium UBA3932
AGATGTGTATAAGAGACAGTCCTTCAGCAACAGCGAAAGGGCTGTATCCACGATATCATAGGAGGTGAGCCCGTAATGAAAATAGCGCGACTCCTCTCCCAGACTTTCCGCCACACACCGTGTAAAAGCTACCACATCATGACGGGTAGTTTCTTCAATTTCTAAAATCCTCTCTACAGAAAAAGTCGCCCTTTGCTCTATGGCTTCGGCGGCTTCCAAAGGGATGATCCCTTTTTCTGCCAGGGCGTAACAAACAGCAATTTCTATCTCCAGAAATTTTCTATACCTGTTTTCCAGGGTCCAGATGCGCCCCATCTCCGGCCGGGTATATCTTTCAATCACTTTTACAACACCTCTTTTACTTTTCAGCGCCGGCTATATATTTCTTATACCCCAGCTTTTGCAACCTTTCATTTTTCTCCTTCACCTGGTTGGCGAGCTCCTTTTTATAAGCTATAATTCTTTCCCTGACCAGCGGATCCTTGACACCGATAATCTGAGCGGCCAGAATGCCGGCATTAAAGGCTCCGTCAACAGCCACTGTGGCCACGGGAATGCCCCTGGGCATCTGAACCATGGCATAAAGGGCATCAAGCCCTCCTAAAGGAGAGACGCTCAAGGGCACCGCAATAACAGGTAACGGAGTTAAAGCGGCTATCACCCCGGCAAGGTGTGCAGCTCCGCCAGCCCCGGCAATAATTACTTCTATCCCTCTGGCGGCGGCGTTTCTGGCTATTTCTGCTGTTTCTTCCGGCAAACGATGGGCGGAAGAAATAAGCACCTCATAGGAGAGCTGGAACCTTTCCAGGGCATTTAAACACTGGGACATTACGGGCAGGTCCGAATCACTACCCATAATAACGCTTACCTGTGGCATAAAACCCCTCCGTTTAATTTGTTACTAGTCCTCATTCCTTACATCATAATACACGAAATTTCCCTATCCGTAAACGGGATAATGGCGGATCAAAGCACTGCAACTGCTTTATGTCACTGTCACCTTTTGATGGAACTCCGGTTACCTTCTATGCCGTTTTTAATTCTAAGCTTCATGACTTACTCTAAATACAGTTCACTCCCACTCAATAGTTGACGGAGGCTTGGAAGTCAGGTCGTAAACAAAGCGGTTAACCTGGGGAATTTCGTTTACCAGCCTGCTGGAGATAGTGCTCAACACTTCGTAGGGTATGGGGTACCAATCGGCAGTCATACCATCCCGGCTCGTGACCGCACGCAGTGCCACGGTATGAGCATAAGTACGCCGGTCACCTTTCACACCGACACTTAAAATATTCGGCAGGACGGCAAAAACCTGCCATATTTTGCGGTAAAGGCCGGCTCTTTTTATTTCCTCTACAATAATATTGTCAGCCTCTCTGAGAATGGAAAGCTTTTCGGGGGTAACCTCGCCCAGGATACGCACCGCCAGCCCGGGCCCGGGAAAAGGATGTCTCCAGACCATTTCTTCAGGCAACCCTAGCTCTTCTCCTACCCTGCGGACTTCATCCTTAAAAAGATATTTCAGGGGTTCAATTAAAGCCAGCTGCATATCTTCCGGCAGCCCCCCTACATTATGATGGGACTTGATTAAGGCGGCAGTAGCTGTTCCGCTTTCAATTACATCGGGATAAAGAGTGCCTTGAACCAGAAAATCAATATCCCCCAGCTTTTCCGCCTCCCGCTCAAAGACACGGATAAAATGCCGGCCGATAATCTTTCTCTTTTCCTCCGGGTCGGTAACACCCTCAAGAAGTTTGAGGAATTCCTCCGCTGCATCCACAGCGATAATTTGCATATTGAATTTATCCTGAAAGGTGGAGAGGACCTCTTCTTTTTCTCCTTTACGCAACAGCCCGTGATCAACAAAGATGCAGAACAGCCTGGGACCGATGGCCTTGTGTACCAGCATGGCTGCAACGGAAGAATCAACACCCCCGCTTAAACCGCATACCGCACGGCCATGAGGCCCCGCCTGTTCCCTGATTTCTCTGATGCTGTTTTCCACAAAGTTTTCTATAGTCCACTCTCCGGAAAAACGGCAGATTCTAAACAAAAAATTGCTGAGGATCGCCTGCCACTGGGGAGTATGGATAACCTCAGGATGAAATTGCAAACCATAAAGTTTGGCTGTTTCGTCGGCCATGGCAGCCACCGGGGTATCTTTACTTTGAGCAAGAACCCTGAATCCGGGAGGCACCGCGGTGACCTGATCTGCATGGCTCATCCAGGCCACAAATCTTTTTCCCAGTCCTTTAAATAACTCCCCGCTTTCTGTAACAGATAAAAATGTCCGGCCATATTCCTGAATGGGGGCCTGGAGGATCTCACCTCCGAGATCTCTGGCCATGAGCTGCATCCCGTAACAGATACCTAAAACAGGAATGCCCAGCCGGTAAAAACGGGGATCACAGTAAGGGGCCTCCGGTTCGTAAACACTGGCAAGGCCGCCAGAAAAAATAAGCGCAGAAGGTTTCGCTTGAAGGAGTTCTTCCAGAGAAACATTATATGGTAGAATCTCACAGTAAACCTTTTGTTCTCTTATCATCCGGGCGATTAGTTGTGTATATTGGCCTCCAAAATCTAGAATAATCACTTTTTCTTCTACAACCATACCTATTTTCTCCTATCTGCTGAATTACGAATCTTCATATTCGTCAAGGCTCTTCACATTTCCTGCTGTCAATA
>DGEG01000123.1:2967-8400 GCA_002385825.1 Firmicutes bacterium UBA3932
GCTTCAGTTGTCAGGAACAACGAAGCGATGCTGGCGGCGTTCTGAATGGCGGAACGTACCACTTTGGCAGGGTCGACAATCCCCGCATCCATCATATTGACGTAGGCACCGGTTAAAGCATTATAACCCATACCTTTTTCCATGGCCTTTACTCTTTCTACAACGATAGAGCCTTCTTCCCCAGCGTTTTCGGCAATCTGGCGCAAGGGTTCTTCAAGGGAACGGCGGATAATCTGTACTCCTACCGCTTCATCTCCCTCCAGCTTCAAATCGTCCAGAGCCGGGATAGCATTAAGGTAGGCCACACCGCCACCGGGAACGATCCCTTCCTCAACCGCAGCCCGTGTAGCGGAGAGGGCATCTTCAATGCGCAGCTTTTTCTCCTTCATTTCCGTCTCAGTAGCAGCACCGACTTCGATTACTGCCACTCCACCGGCCAGTTTAGCCAGACGCTCCTGCAGCTTCTCCCTGTCAAAATCAGAAGTAGTTTCCTCAATTTGCACACGAATCTGGTTAATCCGCTTTTTAATATCCTCAGCAGAACCGGCGCCATCAACGATAATCGTTTCTTCTTTGCTGATTCTTACCTGCTTGGCACGGCCTAACATATCTACGTCGACATTTTTCATGTCAAGACCGAGATCTTCTGAGACGACCTGGCCGCCGGTCAAAATAGCAATGTCCTCCAGCATGGCCTTGCGGCGGTCACCAAAGCCAGGAGCCTTAACGGCAACACAGGTAAAGGTTCCCCGGATTTTATTCAGTACCAACGTGGCCAACGCTTCGCCTTCCACATCTTCAGCGACCACCAGCAGAGGTTTCCCCCGTTGCACTATTTTTTCCAGCAGGGGCAGTATGTCATGGATATTGCTTATTTTACGGTCTGTCAGCAGGATCATCGGTTCTTCCAGTACTGCTTCCATTTTTTCTGTATCCGTTACCATGTAAGCAGAAATATAGCCTCTGTCAAACTGCATCCCTTCCACGACTTTAAGGTCGGTTACGATGCCTTTTGATTCCTCAACGGTGATTACGCCGTCTTTTCCCACTTTTTCCATTGCGTCGGCGATCAGGTTGCCGATCGTCTCGCTGTCAGCAGAAATGGAGGCGACTTGGGAAATAGCCTCCCTGCTTTCTACAGGCCTGCTCTGGCTTTTAATATTGTCCAGGATTTTTTCAACTGCTTTGTCAATGCCCCGCTTCATCAACATGGGATTGGTGCCTGCAGTAACATTCTTGATCCCCTGCTTGATGATAGCCTGCGCCAGTAAAGTTGCCGATGTTGTGCCGTCGCCGGCTACATCCTGTGTTTTATTGGCCACTTCCTTAACCAACTGGGCCCCCATGTTCTCAAAGTTATCTTCCAGTTCAATTTCACGGGCAATGGTTACACCGTCATTGGTAATCTGGGGAGAACCAAATTTTTTATCCAGCACTACGTTGCGCCCTTTTGGTCCCAGAGTCACTTTTACGGTATTGGCCAGCTTATCGACCCCTTTTTCCAGAGCGTGACGTGCATCTTCACGATAAAGTATATCTTTGGCTGCCATAGCACAATAACCCTCCTTGTTTGGTATTATATTAGGTAACTCCTGAAAAAATATTCAATCTGAGGTAACTTAAATACAAAACTAAGTGGACTCTGTTTTTAAGCTTTTATACATAAACAGCCAAAATGTCGTCCTGGCGTAAAATGAGGTACTCCTCGTCAGCGATCTTGATTTCTGTGCCGGCATACTTGGAAAAAACAACCTTGTCGCCAACTTTAACGTCCATTTGCACTTTTGTCCCGTCATCAAGGATCCTGCCTGAACCTACAGCTTTAACTTCCCCTTCCTGTGGCTTTTCCTTGGCTTTATCCGGAAGGACAATGCCGGTGCTGGTCTTCTCCTCCTTCTCCAGGACCTTGATGATTACTCTGTCCCCTAATGGCTTTAAGTTCATTCTGATACCTCCTTGTTGTATTGTAAAGTGTTGTTGTTAGCACTCATTTAAGCTGAGTGCTAATCAACTATAACTAATATTATTAAAAATTGCTTTAAGATATCAACTCAAGCGTAACCCCGATAATCAGCCATATTAACAGGTATAGCTTGTTTGCTTTAAATTTCCTTCTAATTCTCCTTTTTCCTTTAAATTTCTAAATACAACTTTTATTATATCCTTCCCCAAAAAAAATATGCTTAAGGTTAGGGAATTCGTGACTTTTGTGAGGGAGAGACAGAGCCCTGGCAAAACGTGTCTGGTAATCCGGTTCGGCCGCTGTTTCGATAAACTGTACCCTCCTGGCTACTTCCTCCGCTTCCTGGCGTTTTTTCATGCTCAGGAGAGCCAGCTTTGCGCCATCCCCGGCAGCATTTCCTACAGCGTATACATTTTCCAGGTTACAGTCGGGAATCATCCCGATAACCATGGCATTCTCTTTGTTGATATAGCTGCCAAAGGCTCCGGCCAGCACTATTTTCTCCGGCTTTTTCCCGCCATACTTCTCTATTAAATATTCGGCACCGCAGTACATCGCTGCCTTGGCCAGTTGGACGGCACGTACATCTCCCTGTGTAACGGTAATATCGTTCCTCATGGCAGTTTCATCTGCGTAACAAAGCACATACTCCATTTTTCCATCGACACCCTTACGGATCCTGGGGCTGTCAATTTCCTTGTTGATACGCCCCGAACTGTCTATGATCCCGGCCTTAAACATTTCCGCTATGGCATCTATGATTCCGGAACCGCAGATTCCTTTCGCCAAGGGCTCGTCACCTTTTTTAAACCAGTCATCCTGCCCGATAACTTTAAATTCGGGCTCTTTTGTCCGCGGATCAATCCTCACAGCTTCCACAGCTCCGGGAGCGGCACGCATACCGAAGGTAATCTGGGCGCCTTCCAGGGCGGGGCCAGTGGCACAGGAGGCAGAAAAAAGCTTTTCCCTGTTACCAAAAACAATCTCCCCGTTGGTGCCAATGTCAATAAGCAGTACCATTTGGTCCTGGTTATAGGGCTCTTCGGCAATAAGGGCAGCGACATTATCAGCGCCGATAAAACCGGCTTCAATCGGCAACCAGTGAATATAGGCGCCTTTATTTATGTTGATACCCAGGTCGCGAGCCTTAAAATCAACACCTTGTTTAAGAGCCGGGATAAAGGGCACCCGGCCGATATACTCGGGATTGATGGCCAGGAATAGATGATGCATGGCGGTATTTCCGACGAGGACCATATCCACTATCTCTCGGGGGGACAAACCTGCCTCCTCTGTTACAGCCTGGACCAGAAAGTTAATACCCTTAATAATTGCCTTGCTCAACTTCTCCAGCCCGCCCTCATTCCTCAGCGCATAGGTAATGCGGGAGAGAATATCTTCACCGTAGGTAATCTGTGGGTTCATCATTGATTTTACCGTAGGAGATTCACCCGTTCGCAGGTTACAGAGGTAGGCGGCTACAGAAGTGCTGCCTACATCAACGGCGATCCCCCAGAGATTTTCCTTCATCCCGGGGAAAACATCAATTATCTCCTTACCTTTCCATACGGCGGCTGTGACCTTCCAGTCGGCAGCGCGAACTGTTTGCGAGATACCTGGAACTACAGGATAATCAATATGCTCAATTCCTTTGAGACCGTATTTTTCCGCGACGGCATTCCTGATACGCGTGAAATCATCGGTCTGGTCTTCCAGTGTAGCCGGCGCCATCTCAATATAGTAGCTGCCAACTGCAGGTTCTACGGCTATTTCCCTGTGTTTTCCGGCCTTCCTGATCACCTGCCGGGCACCCCGGGATTCATCGGGGAGGTAAACCAGAACATTGCCGCGCACTTCAGCACAGCAGGCCAGTCTGTAATTGTCAGCCAGTTCATAATCCCCCAGCTTTTCTTTCTCGGCATCCGTGAGAGGAGAAAGGTTGCTCGCTTTTGATTCAATGCCGATTTTTTCAAAAAAACCTTCCTCAATTTTTACTTTACACTTCCCGCAGCTGTGTGCTCCCCCGCAGGGCGATTCTATATCCACTCCCAACTCGCGGGCCGCCGCCAAGAGGGTCTTTCCTTCATCAACGATTCCCCGCCTGCCGGAAGGTTGAAAGACAACAACATATCCCATAGCACCGCCTGACCTCCTTTATCTCCGCTCCACTCCTTTTCCCCAAATCCGGCCCTCTTTAAAACTGTGCAGGGCAAACCCCGTTCTCTTTGAGCCAAAACTTTAAACCGTTAAAACTCCAGGCCCGCCATAGCCTTAACGCCGGCGCGGAAATAATGCTTCACCTCTTGCACCTCGCTGACAAGATCAGCGGCGTCAATTATTTCTGCAGGGGCATTCCTCCCGGTCAGAACCACATCTACCTGTTCCGGCCGGTTGGCAAGCATATCGATCACTTCCTGAATGGAAAGCTGCCCGCGGTGCATAACAATGTTTATTTCATCAAAGATTACGAGATCATACTCCCCGCTGTACAATGCCTCTTTACCTTTCGTAAACCCCTCTAAAACAACACTTTGCTGATCATCAAGGAGTACCCCGTCAGGAGACATTATATTCCTTCCGGACTGTACAACTATAAAATCCTGTAGGTACTTTTGGATAGCCTGGATCTCTCCTGAGCCGGGGTCGCTTTTTTTAAACTGAAGCATAAAGACGCGGCGACCATGCCCTAGGGCCCGCAGGGCCAGGCCCAGTGCCGCCGTTGTTTTTCCCTTGCCGTTTCCTGTATAAACCAGGACCTGCCCCTTGCGTCTCTGCAGGGAACCGGCCTCTCTTTCTGTGGCGCAGTCGGAAACACCTCCCTGCATCAGTTCCTGGGCATGGGGAATTGCCGGTGCAATCACCTCCAGGCATTCTCTTACAGCCCGTGGGCTTCCGGGCAGGTTTACAATAAGCGTTTTTCCCCTCGCTCCACAGACGGCACGGGAGAGCATGGCATGCGGGGTCTTTTTCAGACTTTCCATTCTCATGGCCTCGGCCAGCCCTGGAACCTCCCTGTCAATTACTTCCAGCGTTGCTTCAGGAGTAAAATCCCGGGGAGCAAGACCCGTTCCGCCGGTGGTTAAAACAAGATCGACCTTTAGTTGGGCCTCCATTTTGATCAGTTCTGTCCGGATAGTATCCTTGTCATCGGGAACAACGCCGTAATAGGCTACTTCCCACCCATTGGAGCGGACAATCTCTTCGATTACCTTACCGCTAAGATCTTCTCTTTCGCCTTTCGAGCTGCGGTCGCTGATCGTTAAAACGGCTACCTGTATCCGGCGTGCGTTTGGCCGGTTTTCTTTCATCAAATATCACCTCGTTAATATGAAATGGGGCAGCGTTTTGCTGTAGGCGAGCTCCGGGGTTTTGGCTCGTAAAGTTCTACGGCTCGCTCAGGCCTTCGACGACCTTCCCGGCCAATTCCCATTAGGTGGGGGTGGCGCAAGGTTGGTGCTCGCTCCAGGGTT
>DGEG01000123.1:8631-10120 GCA_002385825.1 Firmicutes bacterium UBA3932
GCAGACGTCCATGTCTGCCGGGCCATCTAAAGCCCTCGCTTCGCTGAACCTGCAGACTCAAGCTGCACATTCCGCTCACTACAACCTTGCGCCACCCCTGCAGATAAAATGCCGATATTCTGGTGAAGCACAAACTTCATGGGCACCTAAAGCAAATACTGCCCTATTCTCCAAAAAAACCTAGCTGGCAGTTTATAATCTTTATCTTCAAATCATTACAGAGCTCTCCCACCTCAGCTATAGCACAATTGCACTCCCTGGCAATTTTAAAAGCCATCACGCAGGGGATCTTACCATTTGGAGCCGCTTCCAGCAGTTTCTTTTTAACTTCCTCCACTGCTTTCCCTCCTATTCGTATAACAACCAGCATAAAAGTACTGGCATATTCAAATTTTGATTCCACTGCATAAATGAAAATTTTTATTTTTTGAAATAAAGCGGTGCGTTGAGAGCGTAATTATGGCAAAAAGTATCGTGTTAGGGGAAATATCACTCTAAAACTATACGACTATACGCTCGTGTGGTGTAGACTTTTTACAGTAGAATCATTTTTAAGTTACATCATTCTCCGCCTTTTGTCAATTAAAGGAGCATTTTTAAATGCGGGCGATTAAACATCACATTAAATGAAGCTGATACAGCTATAATCTTGTGTTTTTACTCATTATTAAACAAACACAGAAAGCTGGTTGAAAGTTAAAAATTATTGAGCCCGGGAATAACCCCCGGGCTCAATAAATGTACTATCTCTAAATTAAATTCCCTATTTCTGAGGCTTCGGCATAACTTCTTCAAAGAGCTCGGCATCAAAACGGCGGCCTTTGGCCAGCAACTGCCGGAGTTTAATGATATCGGCATCCCTGGTACCGGTCATCTTGGAGGTATTAAATGCAGTCATACCCATATCGAACTCACCGTATACACCGGCATTGGCAGCCCACCAGAAGATAGTTTCAGCTTTGGTTCTTTCCCAGGACACTTTCTTCTGAGCTCTGATCATGTTCAGTGAATTCCCAACCTGTTGGGGATACAGGTTGGCAAATGTCCACACTACTTCGTCAACCGCTTGATCCAGACGTGAAGTATCCCTTTCCAGCGTCTTGACCAGGGCCTTGGCCTCTTTCAACTCGTCACCGGTTTTAAATTCGCCGTATACAATTTGTCCATCTTCAATCCACTTGTCGGTTATGACTTCCGGGTTCCTGATAAATTTGCCGTCTTTCTTGAGCACGGGTTCAACCCTGTGGATATAACTTTTGCGCAGCATCTTGTAAGCACTCATCTGCTCGGCACAGGCGACGGTATTCCATACTGCATCTTCGATAGTCATGGTAACCGACTTAAACTGAACAGCACCGCCCATGGCTGTAGAACCATGCGCTGGCCCTACCTGGCCGAAAGTGGCGGTATCGGCGGCAATAGTCAAATCGCAGCAACCGCTGATCTCTTCGCCGCCACCAATACTCATACCCTGCACCCGGCGGATAAA
>DGEG01000123.1:10375-20507 GCA_002385825.1 Firmicutes bacterium UBA3932
GGAACGTTGCCGCCCGTGCAGAAAAACCTGTCGCCTGCACCGGTAAGAACAACGGCAACCACACTAGGGTCGCGGGAGGCCAGTTGAAAAGCGCAGGCAGCTCCAGCTAACATCTCAAGGTTGTAAGAGTTCCCCTGCTTTTCGTTATCCAGAATTACATAACCCACATACAGCCCCTCTACGGGTTCTTTTGTCTTGGGATTAACTAAAGGTCTTTTTTCATATACGGTACGCGGAGGAGCTGGTTTTTCTAAAAGGTCCTTTCTGACAGTCGTGTAGTCAAATAGGTTTTCTTTTGGTGCCCTTGGAATCCAATCTAATGACATATCTTTTTATGACCCTCCTTAAAAAGTAATTTGTTAATTATGCTAGAGCCGGGATTAATAGAACCCTTCTAGCAGAAGAACCTCCTTTATATACATCAACAACCAATTATTAAGGCTTAGAACTCTTAACCATCCTATCCCACAAACAATTCTTCTTTACCCAGTAGCAAATCCGGATAATATTTCATTATGTACCGTGTTGTTTCAACTGCTACTTATACTGATTTCTCCGGTAATATAAATACTGGATGTTCCAACTTTTCTGGCTTATAGTTTTCGAATCACCTCCTTCACTGTTGTAGTAATTCAATTAAGGAGGTTCAGGAAACCCAGTCTCTCCTTAAACCATTTTTGTTGCGGAAATAAATGAGTAATCTTTGACGTCTGCTTTTTTGAGAGAATGCCAGGCAAGCAAGTCTTTCTTTAAGAAGAACTGTTCGCGGGACCATTACACTGCTTACCAACTTATGTGGGATTTAGGATAATTATTTATCCTATCGTCAAATTATATTTTATTTTATAACCTTTCTTCGTGCACACTTTATAACATATCATAGCAGTTGCCTTAAGTCAAGCATTTTTCGCTTCGAGCCATTTGCGATGCACCCTTTTTTCATTTGGCTAAAATAAATTTCTTCAAATTACCATTTCATGGCAATTTTTCTTCTGCCATGTCCTGGCCCTGGCAGTCTCAAATCTTTTTTTATCAGCATACTGGAAAACATGGGGGGTTCATTTCCTTTGATAACCACGGCTTTGATCTTTTTAGAGCCCATGACGGCCTCCAGTCCTCCCCGCGCATCTGCGCGGGGAGGGGTAGCCTGTTGGAAAATCGATGTTATGCAGTGAGAAGTTCCGGTACTTTTGGCACCGACTGAGACCCGGTGGGCGGCAGGCGCTGTGGCTCCGTCCAGCAGGCTCAGTTTGTTGCCCGCACCAAGCGGGTCGCTGGTAGGATCTGCTTCTTCACTCAGCACTTTGGGATCAAACTCCGGCCGCCCAGCAGCCGTTATTAATCATCTTTAAGCTCTTCCCGGGCTATTGTTTTTGTTTTTACATTGATAACCATCTTTCTTTTAATATTCATAAGTCTTCTTAAGCATCCCCAGTACTTGGTCAGCGGAGGGACGCTTGGGTCCGAACATAAAGCAGTCATCGACCATAACTCCATCGATTAGTTGTTCTAACGATGACTCTTCAATTTTAAAGTCCTTCAGGCTGGGAATCCCTACTTCCCGGTTAAACTGCCGGATGGCCTCCGCTACCGCTCCACCCACCTCAGCAGGGGATAAATTTTCGCCCAGTGAAAGCCCCATAGCCAGACCTACCTGCCGGACTTTGCCTGGAAGAACCTCTGCTACATATTCCATAGCCACCGGCAGCGCAAGGGCGCAGCCTATTCCATGGGGAATATGGTACTTTGCCCCGATCGCATGGGCGATAGCATGTCCCCAGTGAATAAGCGCATCGCTAAAGGCGAAACCGGCGATCAGAGCGGCAAAGGAGAGGTTTGTCCTGGCGGCGAGATCGCTGCCGTCTTTAACAGCCTTGTTCAGGTTCTGGGTAATCAGGGAGATTGCCTTTTCCCCCAATACATCAGACATGGGATTCATGCTCCCCGAAGTCAGCGCCTCTGCGGCATGGGCAAAGGCGTCCATGCCGGTTGATGCCGTGATCTGCGGAGGCAACCCCAGGAGCAACTCGGGGTCTACGATGGCCAGTGTCGCCGTGGTGGCCGGCCCAATTACCCCTCTTTTGGTGTTGGTAGCTGTGTCAGACACTACGCTGATCGGTGTGACTTCACTTCCGGTCCCTGCCGTAGTGGGGATCAGGACGACAACTTTACCGGGTTTATGCTCGCCACCGGAGCTGGCATAGTAAAGGTTGATGGGCGGCGGGTTGGTCAAAAGCACATTTATGGCTTTGGCGGCATCCATGGTACTGCCTCCGCCAACCCCTACGACACCGTCAACCTGCTCCTCATTGGCCATTACAGCCGCTTCATTGATGATGGTATCAGGCGGATCCGCCTTTACATCATCAAAAATAACGACCTGAAGTCCCGCCGCCTTAAGATTGTCGATGATCTTGTCGGCAATCCCGGCGCTTTTTATTCCCTTGTCATAAACACACAGGACCTTCTGAGCACCCAGTTCTTTCACTTTTAGACCCGTCTGCAGGGAGGCCCCCGGACCGAAGAGAACGGGGACCGTACGACTGAAACTGGTAATCATTAATGCATCACTCCTTTCGATTCTGTTGGTTCAAGGGGTTAAAACCCTTCCTCCATAAGGACACCTTACCTGAAATTTATGATACGGTATTAGGGTCATCATAAATATATTCGACGAATTTTCTAAAAACCCTTTATTATAAATCTCGCTTAAATATCATTATCAATTGTTAAAGTTTCACTTAATGGCAATTTTAATTTATTACATATTTTCGGCTACTGTAGCAGCGGCGCCTTTTCTCTCTTTGGCAAACAATCCTTTTTCCCCCGGAAGTATGGCAGTAAGCACTACGCCAAAGATTATGGAAATAAAAAGACTGGCAAAGGCGGGGCTTAACCATGCGGGCATAGATAGTATTGCCGGCAAAGAAGTGTACTGCCAAAGAATAAGGGTTATGGTGGAGATCACCATGGTTAAAAATGCAGCCGTGGAATTCCTTTTCCAGAACAGCCCAATAGGCATCAACACAAAAAGAGGTGCAACCAGACTAAAAGCAAAAATACCGGTTAATAGTATATGCGGCATAAAAAAGGCCGGGATCAAAGCAGCAAGTGCCGGAATGATAATAAAAACCCTGCTTAAAACAGGAACAAGTTTTTGCTTTTCAGCATCAGGTTTCCTTGAATATACCATATAAAAATCGTTGACCAGTATGTGGCTAATGGACATATTAAAACGTACCCATGTAGAAAGGACTATTACAAGAAACGCCGCCAAAAGAATGCCTGCCACGAAAGTTGGCAGGTAGGATAACAACATTGTTACACCTGCCATTTTAGGGCCATGTGCGGCAAACTCAGGGATACTCATAGCCGCCAAACCAAAAGAAACGGTGAAGAAACCGACAAAAGAAAGGAAAATTACCGCAATAAAGTTGGACGTTCTTGCACCCCGTACATCCCTGGAACCCAGGATGTACTGGATTTTCCCCTGATCCATGGCATCACAAAAGCATGTTGCTACTACCAGTGCCACACCAAAACCTATTAGCAGACCCAAATCTTTGGGCCAAAAGCTAAGCACATCAGATAAACCTTGATTTAGATAAAAAGAATCAACACCCTTCCAACCTCCCGGAAGTTTCATGGTCACGATAATAAAAGCGACGATTAATACTATATACGACACGATCATGTTTATTACATTTGTATATGCTGCCTGCCAGTTGCCGGCGATCATGACGTAAGCTCCTGCACAGAGCATAAAGACAACCAGGGCAACACGCACATCTATGCCCGTTATTGCCGAGAGCATTATGGCACCGCCTTGCGTTTCCAATGAGACGACAGCAAAAGCCAGTGCGATCCCCAGTATCGATGAAAGAAATCTGCTTTTGGAATCAAAAAGTTTTTCAAACAATTCGGGCACAGTATTAAAGCCCAGTTTTCTGTAATAGGGTGCATAAAAAGCTGCGGTGACTGCCGCGCTTCCAGCACCGGCCACAGTCATCCAAAAGGTAACAAGCCCCTGGGTCCCCCCGGATTCCATCATGCCAACTGTATGAAGTGAGCCCATGGAAGCCAGCGCTATTGTAAGGCCGCCCACCCATGGGCCTAATGATTTGTCTGCTAGATAATAGCTGGTGGCACTTTGGCCCAACTTTCTTTTGGCCATATAAATACCAATACCTACTGATATTACTAAGACATAAATGATCGCGATAATGAAAATACCCAAACTTTGCATTAATATCTGCCTCCTTGTGTAAGTTATTGGAAAATATTACACTTCTTTGCGCATGGTAAGATAACAAACCAATACAATTGCGGCGACTACTACCATCTGCCATATCAAGGCCTGTAAGATTGATACCATCTCCGTAACCTCCTTTCACTCGTTTTTTGGTTAAGCATTGCAATAGTAAGCTTTGAAGGGCAACCTGTCGTTAACAGCGGACTCTGCTCCCTGGAAATTCTGCGGATTTATCGTGAAAAACTGCGTCTTCACTTACTTCAACTTACTGGTAGTTCCCGCTACTGCCGGAACACCATATGATTTCATCACTTCTACCAAGGTCCTAATGTTTTCTTCCCATACACTTCTTTCCACTTGCCGGAATGTTTCCATCGGGTAGTCCATACCGAGCGATTTGTATTTTTCAGTCCCCAGCTGCCGGTAAGGTAGTAACTGTACCTGTTTAACCCGGTTATGCAATTCTGTCATTATGAATTCAGCAGTATTCCTGATATTCTTAACACTGTTGTTGTGCTCCGGCACAACCGGTATGCGTATTATAAGGGGCATGTTTAATTCAGCAGTCCTCTTAATGTTCCTTAAAATGAGTTCGTTTCCTATTCCCGTAAATTCTTTGTGCAGGGACGAATCCATATGTTTAATATCAGTAATTACTAAATCCACATAGGGGAAAAGCTGCTCCAAAAGGTTTGAATTGCAGTACAAAGAAGATTCCAGGCAGGTATTCAAATAGTATTTTTTACACTCTAAAAGCAATTTTCGGGCAAATTTCCACTGTAGAAACACCTCACCGCCTGACAAGGTAACACCGCCGCCAGATTTTCGGTAGAACTCACGATCTGCCAAAATAATTTTCATCACATCGTGAACAAACATTCTTTTTCCCCATGTTATTAGAGCGTTAGCCGGACATGCCTCTGCGCATTTTCCACAGTTTGAACACTTTTCGCGTTCAATCTTCGCAACCTTATGATCTTCTACAATCAGGACCCCGGTTTTTGCTTGAGGACATACTGCTAAACAACAGCCACATTTCTCTACCCCAATGCATCTGTTAGAATACACTCCGACCTCAATTTCGCCCTTTATGCCCTCCGGGTTGCTGCACCATTTACAGTGCAGCGGGCATCCCTTGAAAAACACTTCTGTTCTGATGCCGGGGCCGTCATGTATTGTGTATCGCTGTATATTAAAAATAATTCCCTCGATTTGGACGTCACTATTTTTCATGTCTTTACTCCTTAATCTAATCAAAGGACAGCTCGGTTCTCCCGATAATATCGTTCTGTAGAGCCCTGCTTAATTCCACAAAATATGCGCTGTAACCGGCCACCCTCACCATCAAGCCTTTATATTTTTCCGGATGAGCCTGCGCGTCTAAAAGCGTCTCCCGGCTGACAATAGTAAACTGGCTGTGCATTCCCTTTCGCGAAAAATAAGTGTCAATCAGGTGAATCAGGTTATCGCGGCCCGTTTCCCCAGTTAGGCAGTTCGGGGCAAACTTCCAGTTGAGCAGGGTGCCGTTACCGGCCCTGGCATGGTCAAGCTTAGTTACTGATTTGGCTATAGCGGTGGGACCTTTTGTATCGTGGGAACCGGCAGCGGTATGAACCGCTCCCAGGCAATCCGATATAGGCTCGAAGGCTTTGCGGCCATCAACAGAGGCCCACTGCATCAGGCCAAATCCCACATTTATTGCTACCGAATATACACCCGGCGCAAATACTCCCCCATGAGCATTTTGTCTCCTTTCTACGTGTTTATAGTACGTTTCGAGGCCGAACTTGGCCAGTTCATCGGCATAATCTTCGTCATTGCCATAATGGTATACCTTATCGCTGTTTACTAAAGCATACAAAGCGTCATAGCCTTCCCAGTTGTTTTCTACAGCCTTGAGGAGTTCTGCTCCGCTAACTTTCTTTTCATCAAATACCAGTTGCTTGATAACGGCCAGGCCGTCGGCCACAGTCCCTACTCCTACGGCCTGTGGCCCGCTGAAATTGTACCTGGCCCCCCCGGCCGTCACATCTACGCCTTTCTCAATGCAATCTTCTATCAACAAAGAGAGGTAAGGCAGTGGCTTTAGTTCCTGATGCACCAAATCTATAATATTGAGGCTGGAGATTAAACGCTCAGCCCAGTACCGCATCTGTTTGTCATAGGCCTCTAAAACCTCATCGAAAGATTTAAACTCAGCCAGGCTTCCGGTTTGAGGGCCGAGCCGCCGGCCAACGCCGCCACAGACTTTCCAGCGCGTGCAATCAGGGCCACACCCCAGGCATCTACCATCATTAATGCTCAGCTCCAAGACTTTTGCGATACTAAAATAAGCCGCATCATGCCAGCCGTATTCCCGCCCCCAAGCATCGGGCTCGACACAACCAACTACTTGATAATCCCGGGCATCCTCAAGGGTTCTGCCATATGCCAACATACAGGGAATAGTAACTTCATCATTGAAAACTTTAGGCTCGCCGGTTGCCAATCTAATTAGATTGGTAACTTTCACCTTAAACTCCCATGGGGTATTAGAATGAAGCCTGACTGCCAACCAGGGACAAGGCACCCTAACATGGGCATGAGCATCCAGAACCATGAAACTAAGGTCATTGGTAGCATCCTGGCCATCTTTGTCGACACCGCCTACGGTCAAAGCGGGACCGCCTACTCCCCCATTGGCAAAAATTTCAATAGTGTCTTTGTCTCTCACCTTATTTAATTCGTAGATTTTAATAAAGAAATTTTCTATTAGCTCCTGTATGAATTCTTTAGAGGCTATTCCATTGTTAATATCATGCAGGTAATAGGGATAGAAAATTTGGTCAAACCTGCCGTATGAAATAGAGTGGCCGTTGGATTCAATCAGAATGATATTCGTTGCAATGTGGTAGAGCTGTATTGCTTCCCAGAAAGTCCTTGGGGGATTTTCTGATACCCATTCACAGTTTTCCGCTATTTGCCACAGCTCCTTTTTCCTGGTTTCATCTCGTTCTTGGGCTGCCATTTCCCGCGCCAATCGGGCATACCTTTTAATAAACTCTACAGCGGCGTCAAGGACAATTAACTGTGACTGATAAAAAACCTTTTTCTTAATGTCTGCCAGCAAGTCCGGCCTTAGAACAGATAGCTTTTTTTCAATCCGCTTCTTTAACCCCATGAAACCCTGTTCAAACAGCAAGGTATATCTGGCGCCACAATGACCGGTTCCACCGTATAAATAAGCATTTAACAAATAAACACCTTTACCTAAATTAGAACCTTTCAATTCTTCTTCAGATAATCTACTTAACGCCTGCTCTTCGATTGTTTTTCCCCGCCAGAAAGTTTCCAACTCTAACAGGCGTCGTTCGGTTTCTGCAGAAACAGTAAACCAATCATGTGTTCTAACATCACACTTGTCAATGGTATGATTTTTTAATTCCTCGGCAATCCAACCAAAAGAGAATTCCGGGAAAACAGGCGCCGCCTTAGCAGGACAGCTCATTTCCCCAACAATCAGCTCGTCAGGGTAAATCTGTATCGTTACATTTCTCAAAATGCTGGCAAGGGCTTCGGCACATATAATTGGCTGCGGCTTACCGGCATGCTTTTGATATGCCTCTGTCAACAAACAGGCTCTTTCAGCATCCAATGCACCGTTCATGGTTTGGCCGTAGCGTTTAAGTATTCTGTTAATCCTGGGAAACGGAGAGGGGTCTTCCACCATCGCCGAAACACCAACACCCCATTCCCTATCGTAAGGTTCAATACCGCAAGGGCCCAAATAGGAATCTGACTGTTCGGTATAAGCCATTCCTTCCCCTCCTCCTTTAATTAACAAGATGATCGTTACCAATGGCATCAGCCGCCAGGATAGCGCTATAAACCTTCTCAGGCGTTACCTGGAATGACGCGTTATGGATGGTTTTCCCCGCAGTACAGGCTAGCTCCGCCGCCCTTTTTATTTTTTCAGGAGCCGCCTCCCGGGTTAACCCAATTTGCCTGAGCGTTACGGGCAAACCTACAGATAGACAAAATTTCAACACTTCTTCCAGTTCTTCATTGCTTCTGTTTTCCAAAACCAACTGCACTAAAGTTGCAAAAGCCACCTTTTCCCCATGAAAAAAGGAACGCGTTTCCTCAAGGGCCTCTTCTAATCCATCGTGAATAGCATGGGCAGCGCCTAAGCCACCGCTTTCAAATCCCAAGCCGCTCAACAGAATATTGGCCTCAACAACCTTTTCCACATCTTCCGTTACCACGCCCTTTTCTACAGCAAGCTTTGCCCTGCGCCCGCAATCAAGCAATATCCTATAGCACAATCTGGCTAAATGAAGGGCAGCCTCCGTCGAATTTCCTCCTAAAATGTTTTTGGCATAAGCCCTGGCACTATAGTCAGCCTCGAACCAGGTAGCCAAAGCATCCCCCATACCGGAAACGAACAAACGTACAGGAGCCCTGGCAATAATCCCCGTATCAACAAGAATCAAATCGGGGTTTTTCGGAAGTATCATTAAATCACTTACCGCACCTTCCCGGGTATGGATTACCGCAAGTGCGCTGCAGGGAGCATCGGTAGAAGCAACTGTCGGCACAATAACCACGGGGAGCTTCAAGTAATAAGCGACCGCTTTCGCCGTATCAATTGCTTTTCCTCCGCCGGCACCGATAATTAGGTTTGCTTTCATTTTTTCAGCTTGCTCTTTAATACGGTTAATTTCTTCCAAACAACATTCACCCTTTAACTGTTCAAAAACGATAAAAATACCTTTTTCTTCAAAGTTTTTAAGCGTATCTAGTAAAATGGACATGGCTGTCTTACCACAGATAGCCATAGCCCTGTTGCCCAGGGGCTTAACCTTTTCACCAATTGTTTTTATTACCCCGTTGCCCTGCACATAACGGCCTGGAAAAGCAAGTATTTTAGCTGGCATTAAATTAAAATCCTCCTGGATACATTATGCTGGTTAACTAATTCAAAAGTTTGATCTTGCAATAATTATGCCAATATAACAAGAATTATTTCAAAAAAACAGCCCTTTGCGGAAGGACTGAGCAATATTTGTCAATAGTATATAGGTTTTTAATAATGAGATTGTACTTATTTTAGGAAACTTAGATACAATTTACTATAGTAGTGTTTAATAATTAAGCAGTCTTTTATAAAACAAAGCCAATCCTGTTTAATTATTATACAGTGATAACTTATATACCGGACGGTTATTAGACGTTCATTACCGCAATAGGATATCCCTCATATTAAATTTCTTGATTTTTCTATATAATGTAGCCCTAGTAATACCAAGCGCTTTAGCTGATTTTAAAATATTATTATTATAATAGCTTAGGGTGTTAATAATCGCTTTCCTTTCCAGTTCCTCCAAAGATACCACTGGAGCGGTTTTTGCTGATTTTACCATGAGCAGTTCATTGGGCAGAGTATCCAGAGTGATCTTCTCTCCTTCCAATATAACAATAATACGGGTAATTATATTTTTCAGTTCCCGAATGTTCCCCGGCCAATCATAGGAAAGAAAAATCTCTTCCACTTCCGGTGAAAGAAAAACCTGAGAACGCCCTAGGCTTGAACATTGTCTCTTTATAAAATACCGGGCCAGTGGAAGGATATCCTCCCTCCTTTCCCTAAGCGGCGGCACCTGAATAGGCAAAATATTGAGCCGGTAAAACAGGTCGGGACGAAAAGTACCTTTTTCAATTTCGGCTTTTAACCGCTTGTTTGTTGCCGCAATTACCCGAATATCCAACTCGATATTATGGTTACCCCCGATGCGCGTTAATTGTTTTTCCTGTAAAACCCTTAACATGTTGGCCTGCGCTTCCAGCGACATATCCCCAATTTCGTCCAGGAAAATAGTGCCGCCGTTGGCCATTTCAAAC
>DGEG01000123.1:20699-27596 GCA_002385825.1 Firmicutes bacterium UBA3932
GGTAAAGCAGAGCAGTTTACTGCCACAAAAGGTTTGTTACACCGGCTACTGTAATTATGAATAGCATGTGCCAATATCTCCTTGCCGGTTCCGCTTTCTCCTTCAATAAGTACTGTAGAATCTGTTTCACTGATCTTTTGGGCGCGAGCAACAACATTTTGCATCTTTTTGCTAACAAATTTAAGATCATCAAATGTATAACTGGCAGTCAACGCGGCTTTTTTGTTTGCCGTACCTGGCATTTTTTCTATCTCTTTAAATGTAACTATATAATTAACTGTATCTTCGCTTTCATCTTCAAGAACTGTGATGTTTGTATTAACTCTTGTTTTTCCCTTTTTTGTAACCAAGGTCAGCTCCCTATCATTAATCTTTTGATTTTTTACTAAAAGCCCCGTCAGGGTTTCAGCATTATTTATTACTTTACTAATCGGGGCTCCCTTGCATTCATAAATAGAAGTGCCTAGCATATCAGCACATTGCCGGTTAATATGCATAATTTCGCCCTGGGAATTAATTGAAATCATCCCTTTGGACATAGCGTTACTAATTGTATCAATGTAATGATAGGTTTTTTTTAGCTTGTTATGAAGTGCCCGGTAACATATCTCTCCCTCTATATTCTTGGCTGCTGCCATAACCAGGCCTAGCGTATGGGGATGAGCTTTGTCATACGTGCTACTTAAAACCAGGCAACCAAACAACCTGCCTTCGGGATCAAAAATTGGTGCTGCTGAACAGGACAGATAATGAAAAATCTCACAATAATGTTCTTTGTAATCAACCCGCACAGGGATTTCTTCCTTCAAGCTGATACCTGGTGCGGTAGTACCTACCATATTTTCATCACAACTGGCTCCGGGAACAACATCTAGAGATTCGGCAAGCCGACGGATGCTCATATCACCTAACAACTCCATGATTATACCGTCTTTATGGTTAATAGTGATCATATAACCGGATCCTTTTATCGAATTGTAAAGGGAGCGCATAACAGGTTTTGCTACGTTAATCATTTCCTGAACATCATGATAACGGTCTTTAAGTTCATCATGGCTTAAAATCTTGTTATTGTATCCCTTGTAAGGATCAACAAAGTTTTCACGGCAACGCAACCAGGAGCGTAAAATTTCTTTACGCATTGAGGTGCCAGCTGTTCCGTAGGTAATAAAATGTCTCCAGTTTTTTTCCAATATTTTGGCAATTTCCTTGTCGTTAACATGTGAATAATAAACAGAGCTAAATTTACCCAATGAAATGCCACGTTCTTCCATAAACCATTACACCTCCCTGCGTTAAATTTAATATCTTATTAATATTTCGTTATAATAAAATTATTTCGGTAAATTCTTTTTATTTCCTGCTCCACAGACTATGTTTCCGTCCCACAAACTCGTTCCCGGAGATCAGAATTATCAGCACCGTGCATTATTGGACAATCAGTCATGACCTTTGGCACACTGCAGAGAAACTCAGGCGGGTTAATTATAAAGAATATCCTTACGGTATGCAAAAGAAGCATTACAGCACAGTAACTATGGCAAAACAGTAATCCCGCAACAGACCTCTTCTTAAGGCCTTTGCGGGATTGTTTTAACCGCTGGTAATCATTAACCTCGCTTCGATATATACCGTCACTAAATGCACCTGGATAAATTCTCCTTATGACGGCTCATCTCGCTGAAAAGGATTAGCGAGATGCAGCAATTGCTGCCAGCGCTTCAATTGCCTGATCTATATCCTCGTTCGTATTAAAGGGGCCAGGACTGAACCTAACCGCACCGGTAGAATCTGTCCCCAAATCCACATGAACGAAAGGCGCACAATGCAAACCGGTCCGCACCGCGATACCATAGTCGCCGTCCAGGATGTCGCCCACATCCCAGGAATCCATACCTTTAATGTTGCATGTGAGCACAGGCACGCCCTGTTCTGTGGGAGGCGGGCTATGAATTACTACTCCGGGAGCGGAACTGAGGCCCCTGTGAAGGCGCTGGATCAAAGCCATTTCCCGTTGCCAAAGTTGCCCCGAACCTTTTTGTTCCAAGTAATCCAGCCCGGCCGAAAGACCAAAAATACCAGCGAGGTTAAGTGTACCGGCTTCGAGTCGATGCGGAAAGCTCTGGGTATGAACAAGACTGCGTGACTCGATACCAGTTCCGCCAAAACGGGTTGCTCGGACATCTAACTCGGGCGAAAGGATCAGCCCTCCGGTGCCGCTCGGACCAAGCAGGGCCTTATGGCCGGTGAAGGCGATCGCTCCAATGCCCCAACCGCTCATATTAATGGGGATATGCCCAGCGCTCTGTGCGGCATCCAGCAACAGGGGAATCCCGCGTTCAAGGCATATACCGGCTATCTCCGCTGCCGGCTGAACGGTACCGAGAACGTTGGAGGCATGGCAAACTATGACCAACCTGGTATTGGGCCTGATAACCCTTTTTATTTCCTGCGGGTCGACATAACCGTTTCCGTCAAAAGGAACGAGGTCGTAATCTATCCATCCTTGTTCTCTCAAATGGTACAGGGGGCGTAGTACGGAATTGTGCTCAAGACGTGTGGAAACAACATGATCTCCTGGACGGATCAGGCCCTGAATCGCTATGTTCAGGGCATCTGTCGCATTGGCCGTAAAGATCACCCGCTCCGGATCAGGAGCACAAAAGAAGCGGGCCAGTTTCTGCCTTGTTTGAAAGACAAGTTCGGCAGCTTCAACTGCCAAGTCGTAACCGCCCCGGCCTGGCGATACCCCCAGGCGGGCATAGGTTTCTATCATTTTTTCGAGCACTTCCCGGGGTTTGGGGAACGATGTCGCCGCATTGTCCAGGTAGATTATGCTGTTGTCCATGGCGCCACTCCTCAAAAGCTTTAGAGACAGTTCTTCGGATTGGGTAATCCGGCAATACGGCGGGCACCGTTCTTGATTCCCCCCGGGAAAAGCTTCTCGATTTCAAGTAAACTCAGCGCGGTACCTGCTACGATCTGGCGATTCAACGGTGCCCTGCCGTTATTGTAATAAAATTCCCGCAGGAAGCGAATCACTAGCCAGTGATTTTCCCCGAGAGATTCCAGACCACTCTCACGGGCCAGGACCTCGGCAATCTCCTCGCTCCAATCATCGGGTTGCCAGAGGAAGCCCTCTTTGTCAAACATCACATCGCGCCCGGCAATAGAACGGACGTACTTGCGCGGCCCGCCCGACTGATCTAGATTGCTCACCGTTTTTCCTCCCGCTTAGCTTCTTTGAGCCAGAGCCGCTTTGATCTTATCCGGGGTTGCCGGCAGTTCACAGATCCAGACACCAATAGCATCTTTAATGGCACTGATGATAGCCGGAGCGGTCGGAACCATTGTCATCTCACCCACACCGACAGAACCTTTATGTGTACCCCGTACTCTCGGCGTTTCTCTGATAATCAATTCGTTTTCAAAGGCTGTTTGGATGCTGGGAAACTTGAAGGTTACCCAGTCCTTGGTCTGCCCGGCAATGTACTCTTCGCGCAGGGCATAGCCTGCACCCATATCCGCGCCGCCTTCAAGCTGACCTTCAAAGTTCTGCGGATGGATTACCGGACCGCCGTCCACAGCTGTGGTCATCTTGAGGACCTTGACCTCACCGGTTTCCGTGTTTACCTCAACTTCGGCCATCTGCAGGGCATGTATCTGGGATTCAAAAGAGGGCCCCTGGCCGGTCTCCGGGTCAGCCAAACCTTTTTCAAGGGTGGCCTTGGTACCGATATAGCGAACTGGACGCCCGGCCTGTTCGAGTTCCTGACGTGTTTTTGCTCCCGTTTCCTGCATAGCCTGTTTGAGCTTGCCGAGAGCGTTTTCTACCGCCCCGCCCACCATGTAGGTGATACGGCTGGCGGCAGCCGGACCGGTAGAGGTGGTCTGCTCCGTATCCCTGGTAGAGAGGCGGATTTTGTTCAAAGGCAGCCCCATGATATCGGCAGCCAGTTGGGTGAACATCGAATCGTTGCCCTCACCGGGGTCGGCCGCAGCCGCATAGATGGTCACGCCGCCGTCGGGATCAAGTTCTACCGCGGCAATAGCCTGATCGTTTGGGCCGCCGATACCGAAAGCCCCGGCAGCCAGCCCGATACCCCGCCGCAGAATTGCGCTTTGATGTTCGCGGGCCTCGCGGCGGCTGCGTTCATAGTAAGGACGGATTGCTTCACAAAGTTCAGGGAAAGGCCATTGTTCAACAACGCTGCCGGTGGATTTCGTCTGTCCCGGCTTCAGGGAATTGAGCAAACGGAACTCCAAAGGATCGATCTTCATCTTATCCGCCAGCATGTTGACAGCACACTCGAGGGCAAAATGGACCTGTGGAGGACCGGCACCGCGCGCTGCTGAACCCCAGGGATTGTTGGTATAAACCAGGCGACCGAATGCGTGAACATTGGGTATGTTGTACGAACCCGACAGCATCAGGAAAGCACGGTCAACAACAATGTGCCCGATAGAGGTATAGGCACCGTTGTCCACTGTTATATCAATATTAAATGCAGTGAGATGTCCCTCATTGTCGGCACCGAGAGCAACTTTCATGTCAAAGGGGTGGCGCTTCGGTGTCATCAGCAGGGAATCGGTCAGGCTGGGAATATAGCGGACCGGACGCTTGAAGTGCAACGCAGCCGCGGCAGCTATGCCCTCGGAGGTGATATCGGCCTTGATGCCGAATTGCCCGCCGGAGTAAGCCTCTAGATAGCGCATATTTTCCCAGCCAAGAGCCTCCTGGAGCATCGCCAGGTGCTGATGGATGTCTATGCTGCGCCCGATAACCACAAGTTGGGCGTCTTCGCCTTCGCCCTCAAAGTAGGCCACGCACGCCTCCGGCTCCAGCGGTGCCTGGTGATTTATTTGCGTGATGAAACGGCCTTCAACAACTGCAGCCGATTCAGCCAGTGCCTTTTCTGCATTGCCCTTGATCTGGCGCTGAGTATGGCACAGATTTGGCAGGTTATCGTGAACCTGGATCGCCCCTTCGGCCAGGGCCTCATGCGGTGAATTCAGGACCGGAAGCAGCTCATATTCCACTTCTACAGCCTCGGCCGCCGCCAACGCCTGTTCACGGGTCAACGCCGCAACGACCGCCACAGGGTCGCCAATATAGCGGACCTTATCCTCACAGATAACAGGCCGGTCGGCGAGAATTACCTTCAGCCGGTTGGTGCCCTTGATGTCCTTTGCCGTCATCACCCCAATTACTCCCGGCATTTTCGAAGCTGCTGAGAAATCGATCTTTTTGATCAGGGCATGGGGATGGGGGCTGCGCACAGTCGCCAACTCCAGAGCGCCGGGAACGATAATGTCCGCCGTGAATTGTGCTGTTCCGCAGGCCTTGGCCAGCGCCGAAGGTCGGGGATGCGAGACTCCAAGTTTGGGACCATCCGGATCGGGACGGACCTCCTCCGGTGAAATTTCGCCGCGGATAAATCGCCCGGCCAGCTTGACGGCATCGATAACCTTGACATATCCTGTACAGCGGCATAAATTGTGGCGCAGGGCCTTTTTGATCTCTTCCGTGGTAGGATCCGGGTTTTCATCCAGTAACGCCTTTGTAGCCATAATCATGCCGGGGGTACAGAAACCGCACTGGATGGCACCGGAGAGAACAAATGCCTCCTGGATCAGATGCGGGTTCTCCGGTGTGCCCAGACCCTCAACGGTAATGACCTCGGCGCCTTCAAGCTTCGCAACTTTGAGCAAGCATGATCTGGCCGCTTTGCCGTTGACGATCACTGTACAGGCTCCACACTGGCCTTTTTTGTCGCACGATTGCTTGGTGCCGGTCAGGTGTAACTCGTCCCGGAGCAGGTCAAGCAGGGTCAACTTGGGATCGGCAACCACCTGCCGGGAAATACCGTTGATTGTAAGTTTTACTCTCAATTTGATACCTCCATTCTTGTTTTTCAAGAACTGAACTTCAACCTTGGCTTAATAGATTACACTGACTGGTGGAAGTTCTTCATTTTTCGCCATTTTGCTCAAAAAATGTCTTTATGCTCTATACATTCATCGCTACCACCACCATCGCCTTACTAAAATAAACAGCTGCACTTCCCGCCGGAAAACACGACAGTCAGATAAACTAACTTATCAACTCCCTTTCCGTAACAGGAGGCAATATCAATATTTCTGGTTAACAGAAATAGACAGCATTTCAATGCATACCCAAAATTCTATTTTATATTTTAAAATCCTTCTTAAAAATATAGACTCGGGAATCTTGAAATTTACCCTGATTTCGGCAATACAGTCTGGAGTATCTGAAAAGCAAAAACACCTCGTATTCATTGTTCTGAAATCTTAATTTAACGTATTCTTAAAATTCTTCTTTTTCCAGTAAATATGATTCGTCGTATCATTAAAAATACCTGCCAATAAAGATAATATTTTGCATCATTTAATTTTTATTCCTTAATAACACGGGACGATTCAGAAAACACGGGTTTTACAGCCAAAACGTTTTAACCTTAGTTTGCCAGTTTTTTATCTTCTATTGCCCGGTATGCAGAAAGAATACTTCACTGTTACCATCTTTTTTGGTGCTACTTTTCCAGTAGCGGACCTAACTTTCGTATGTCGGATGACAAGAAAATATATTTCATCAGTAGAGTTGCAAAAACCTAAAATTAATTTGTCAAGTAACGGACTAACACGAAATTTAAAGATATAACTAGTAAACACGTAAATTAGCCATATAAACCTTGCATATTAAAGAAAAATCCTTTATAATGGGATATATGGTAGTCCTTGCCATAATCCCCTTATAAAGGAGAAGTAAAAATGCAAGGCAAGGGTACTATAAAATCCACATTTTTTCAACTGTTTGAACCAATTTTTTCGCAAAATTTTTATCCTGTCTCTTATACACATCTCCGAGCCCACGAG
>DGEG01000117.1:0-2101 GCA_002385825.1 Firmicutes bacterium UBA3932
TTTCTCATTTGCCGCCTTTGCTTCTGCAACGGCTCTTTCGTAGATCGGCTTCATGGTCTCCATGATCTTTTCCATGGGATAATTCACGAAGGGATATTGGTTGATGTTCAGATCTCCCGGACGGGCGATATTTCTCCATCTGATTTCGAAGGGATCCATACCGATCTTTTCCGCCATCATATCCATCAAGGACTCGGAAGCCATGTAGGCCTGCGGAGAACCATATCCCCTGTAAGCCGTGCCGTAGGCATGGTTGGTTGTGGCAACCCTGCCGATTCCCATACAGTTGGGCACATTATAGGGGAAGAACATAAAACGAGCGATTCTCGTGGTCAAGTCGTCTCCCAGCTCATTGAAGCATCCATGGTCCAGACCCGTATCCCACTCGGCAGCGATGATCTTCCCGTCTTTATCGCAAGCCAGGCGAGCATTGGAGTACGAAGGTGCACGCTTTCCTGAGAAGTGCATGAACTCATCATAGGACATGGATAATGCGATGGGTCTGTTGTCGCAGCACAGGCAGGCTATTGCGGCAAGCGCATAGGATGCAGAAGCAATACCCCAGCCGAAGGTAGCTCCCGTGGGATTCTCTATAACGCGAATCTTTTCTGCGGGAACACCTGTAGCGTATGAAATATCTGCGACGTTTGCATAAATAGCCTGAGCTTTACACTGAACCGTCAGCATGTCATCGTCGCCCCAGTAAGCCTGAATCGTATCTCCTTCGATAGGCATGTGAGGTTCTCTCGTTGTATAGAAGCTTCCTTCTACTACATATGGAGCTTCTTCAAAGAGTTTTCTCGTGTCTTCGCCCTTGATAGTGGGCTGCATGGACCAGACGTTGGGATGGTCGTCGTGAATACGCATGGCATCCGGCATGGCCGCATCCAGATAGTTCAGGTACTCAGGCAGCGGCTCGATGTCCACGGTAATCTTTGCGGCCGCAGCTCTGGCGTTTTCTTTTGTATCTGCAGCAACTAAAGCGACTACATTACCGTAGTTGATGATCTTGTCTTCACAAAGCAAGAAGTGGGTTGCTTCCGTAGCCAATGTCCTGGGCAGGAAGGTATACCAGGCCAGTCTGTTGGTTCCGCCGATGGCGTGGACGTCTTTTGCGGTAATAACCTTGTAGACGCCGGGCATTTTCTCGGCTTCTTCCGTATGTATCTTGAGTAGTTTTGCATGGTGAGCCACTCTCGGCTGAGCCATGGCAACATGAAGTGTGCCGGCAGGCATCTTGAGCTCGATATCATCGCCGTAATCACACAATCCGCATACCTTGGCAAGGGCGGCAGGTCTGACGAGGGATTTTCCGTAAAGATCTGTTTCGCCTTTTTTGGGAACGGCGACCTGGATATCCTCAATGGAGCATTCGCCGCGTACAACTTTTGCTGCAGCCATAACAGCATCTACGATTTGTTTGTAACCGGTGCAGCGGCAGATGTTTCTGTGCTTCTGGAACCAATCTCTTACTTCTTCGCGGGTGGGATTTGGGTTCTGCTGAAGTAATGCATAAGCAGATACGATAAATCCGGGGCTGCAGAAACCGCATTGCACCGCGCCGTAGTTCATGAATGCCACTTGTAGCGGGTGAAGACGATTGGGAGCGCCGATTCCTTCGATTGTCAGCACTTCGCTGTACTCCTCAACCGAAGTGATTTTCTTCGTGCAAGCACGAACTACTTTTCCGTTCAAGATCACGGAGCAAGAGCCGCAGACGCCGGTACCGCAACCGACTTTTGTTCCGGTCAATCCGAGACGTCTGATAACGGTGGCCAAAGTGTCTTTGGCCGGATCACAGATGAACATGCGATCCACACCGTTGATGTTCAGGGTCATTTTTCTGAATTTCATACAAATCCTCCTTGTTCTCTCCTGACGGTTTTTTGTTCTTTCCTCCTTGTTTTATAAAAAAACAAAGTCCTTTCCCCGCAAAAGGAAGGACTTTATTTCCCAAGACCTATTATTCTGAGATTATCTCTGAACAACATTCCTTTCCAAACGCGGGAGGCATGTGGATTTCTCCGCACACCCATCGGTCGTCGTCCATGACTTTCGTTTTAGGACTTAACGACTCGGAAGTTGTTATTAAATTTTATAT
>DGEG01000117.1:2367-6083 GCA_002385825.1 Firmicutes bacterium UBA3932
CGCTGGCGGGGAATCGTCGCATCGTTGACAATCCTTTAAAAGCAAAGATATAATAATGTAATTAACTGTCTCTAACTGTATAAAATTATGAATATGGAGGACGAGCTGGTGGGATGTAACGAATACGACCGATTAGAATGCGGAGATTGTTTAGGATGCGACAGGCAGGATCAATGCAACGGGCAAAGCCACCCCAGTGGGCTGGACCAATGTAGCGGACACGATCACAGCATAGAAGAAATTGTAAAAGAATATCACGCTTCTCGTGAACCTCAATGCAATCTTTTCGAGAATCCCGTTTTTTATGAGCTGTTTGACGGAATTGTGAGACCCGGCGGCCTGAAATTAACACAACAGGCCATGGAACTTTGCAACTTCGATAAAGGAGCTAAGATCCTGGATATCGGTTGCGGCTACGGTGCAACTGTAGAGTTTCTCCAATCAAAATATGGGGTCGATGCCACGGGCATCGATCTGTCTACAACCATGCTTGAACGGGGAAAAGAAAGGAATCCGAAGCTTAGTTTGCAATTCGGAGACGCGGAAATGCTGGACTTCCCCTCTTTATCTTTTGACGGCGTCTTTATGGAATGCGTTCTTTCACTGACGGAAAATGTGGTGGAAGCTTTGCACGAAGCGTATTGTGTATTAAAAAATGGGGGAAAGCTGATAATCAGCGATTTCTACCGGAAGGAGCCCGGTAAAATATCCCAAACTCCTATCAGATGCCAAGGATCCTGCAGCCATGCCCATACGGACGGACATGGGGACCACGCCCATCATGCTCACGAACACGAACATAAAGAACAGGGATCCGCTGGCGATCCTCCAAAAATAAAGACCTGTCTGGACGGAGCTTTTGATGCCGAGGAATTGAAGTCAACCCTTTTCGAAATCGGTTTTCAGGTTCTGTCCTGGGAGGATAGGAGCAAGGAATTAAAAGAATTTACAGCCACCCTCATTATGCATTTCGGATCCCTGGATGCCTTTTATAAATCCGTTATGCAGGATGGTAACGGAGACTCCTTCTTTTCCGGAATCGATAACCATAAGAAATTAGGCTATTTCCTGATGGTCGCCGAGAAGAAATAAATAGAACCGGCGAAGTCCCTTTACGACGGACTCTTTGACTGAATATGAGAATGCGGAGCGTTAGAATAGAATGAGTATATGCCCCATCTGCAATAGAAAAGTACCTGTCGAAAGATACGCGGAAAACGGTAGAATTTATGATGTAAAGATTTGCCCGGAACACGGCAAATTCAAAAGCCTCATCTGGCAGGGAGAACCGGCCTATGATGAATGGATTTCTCCCGGAAACAATACAAAACCCTTCCGGACTATCACGCAAACGGAGGCGGGGTGTCCCTATGATTGCGGTATCTGTCCGGACCACGAGCAGGAAGCCTGCTGTGTACTCATCGAGTTGACTCGCCGATGCAATCAACATTGCCCTTATTGCTATGCCGATTCGAGTAAAATCGAAGGCGAAACCGGACCGGAACCAGGATCAAAAACCGCTTCAGAAGAAAACAAATCAGCGGAAATGTATGAAGACGATCCTACATTAGAAGAAATTCATGATATCTATTCCTTCCTTTTAGAACAAAGCTCTGGCCGCCCTTTCAATATTCAATTGTCCGGCGGGGAGCCTACCATCCGGGACGACCTGCCGCAGATTGTTGAGATGGGCAGAAAAATGGGTTTTCCATACATACAATTGAACACCAACGGCAAGAGGCTGGCCGAAGACCGGCCCTATGTAAAAGCTCTGAAAGAAGCAGGTCTCTCTTCGGTATTCATGCAGTTTGACGGCCTGTCCGATCATATTTATTTGAAAACCAGGGGGCAGAAATTGTTGCGGGTCAAAGAACAGGCCATAAATAACTGCGCCGATGAAGATTTGGGTGTCGTACTGGTCATGACCGTGGTGCCCAAGGTAAACGACCATCAGGTAGGCGATATAATCAAATTTGCCGTGGAACGCAGGCCCCATGTAAGGGGAATCCACTTCCAGCCCGTCAGCTATTTCGGCAGGTTTCCGGCAGCGCCGGCAGACGAAGACCGGATCACCATCCCCCAGCTTATTCGCGCCATCGAAAGCCAAACAAACGGAGCTATACGCAGAGAATCCTTCGTTCCTCTTGCTACCGGCCATCCATTATGCTCATTTCACGGCAATTTCCTCGTTCAGGAGGATGGCAGCCTGACTCCTCTGTCCAGTCGTGAAAACGCCGGGGTAAACACCTGTTGCTGTTCGAAAACTGATTCCATTATCCGTGCAAGGGATTACATCGCGCGGAAGTGGTCATGGGACGGCGGTGCCATTCACAGCAACAGCGGTGAGAACGATGTTTACGATCTTTCCGATTGGGATCAACTGATTCAAAATATGCAGAGAAACAGCTTCAGCCTAACCGCCATGGCTTTTCAGGATGCCTGGAACCTGGATCTGGAACGGCTTAGACGATGCAGGGTTCATGTGGTCACCAAAGACCGCAAGCTCATTCCGTTTTGTTCATACAACATCCTTCATCGTGATTCATAGCGACAAAAAGATAAGCAACAGCGCGAATAGGGAATGTATTATGGCTAAACTCCCATTAGATAAGTGGATATTAAAACGAATCGATAAAAGCGGCTCTTCCTCCCTAACCCGGGACATGCTGGAGGAGTATCAACTGAAGAAACTTAACGAGACCTTAGCCCATGTTGCCCAAAACAGCCGGTTCTACAGGGAGAAGCTGAAGGATTTCAACTGCAACCTTAAGTCACTGGATGAAATACGGGAGCTCCCTTTTACCACAATGGAAGAGCTGACCCTCAGGGGAAAAGAAATGCTCTGCGTCCCGGGAGGAGATATAAGCCGTATTGTCACTTTAAATACCTCAGGCTCTACCGGCCCTCCCAAAAGGATTTATTTTACTGAAGAAGATCAGGAACTAACCGTAGACTACTTCCACCACGGAATGCAGAACCTGGTAGACCCTTCCGATAATGCGCTGATCCTGCTTCCCTGCTCCGCTCCCGGCGGAGTGGGAGACCTATTGAAACGTGGCCTTGAGCGGCTGGGATGCCGGTCAGTCCCTTACGGGTTTCCCCATGTAAGCGATGAATCGGTTTTGGAGGAACTATTTAAGATCATTACGGAGCAGGGCGTGACTTCCATGGTGGGAAGCCCTCATGAGGTGCTTAGCATAGCAGAATTTACGGCGGAAAAAACATCGAAAATGCCAGAAACGCTCTCTTCTCCCGGCCAACCTCTAATAACCCGGACCCCTCAAATCCGTACGGTTCTACTCAGCACAGACTATATTCCCGATGATCTGTGCCGCAGATTGGAAGAAATTTGGGGCTGCCGGGTGTTTGAACATTACGGCATGACCGAAATGGGACTGGGAGGAGCCGTAAGCTGCGAGGTGCTCATCGGGTATCATCCCAGGGAAAACGACCTGTATTTTGAAATCATCGATCCCGCCACCGGTCAACCGGTTCCCGAAGGCGAATACGGCGAAATCGTCTTCACCACCCTTACCAGAAAAGGAATGCCCCTTGTCCGGTACCGGACAGGCGACCGCAGCCGGTGGATCCCGGGGCCGTGCCCCTGCGGAAGCGTGTTGAAAAGGCTCGACAAGGTGTTGCCGCGGAACGTGAAAAAAGGATCTTATAATAGGTCCAGATAAAGTTGTTTTTTTAAATATCCTCTTGTATACTGG
>DGEG01000117.1:6209-8056 GCA_002385825.1 Firmicutes bacterium UBA3932
ATATCCTCTTGTATACTGGGATTGCCGTTTTATGTTTAATCGCGGACAATGTTCTATGGACAAAAATCCCGAACTGTGGAGGCCCTATTAAGATTATGCTGAAAGAAACATTGCGGCCCGTCTGGGCAGAGATCGACCTGGCATGCATCAAACACAACATTACGGAGATTAAACGCAGGGTTGGAAACACGCCGATCATCGGCGTGGTAAAGGCGGACGGATACGGCCACGGAGCAGTTGAAGTCTCAAAAGTACTGCTAAATAACGGTGTTTCCGCTCTGGCTGTGGCAACTTTAAGCGAAGCGATTCAGCTCAGGGATGCGGGTATTACCGTACCTGTCATAATGCTGGGGCTTACCCCCTGGCATTACCAGAAGATCCTTGTCGAGTATGATATTACCCCTGTAGTAGCATCTTATTCGGATACCCGGGCTCTTTCCGCCATGGCTGTAGAAGCCGGAAAAACCGTGGAGGTTCTCATTGCAGTGGAAACGGGCATGGGAAGAATCGGTTTTATGCCGTGCAAAGAGAGCGTAAACGAGATTATCGGCATCAGCAACCTTCCCAACATAAAAATAAAAGGTATTTTCTCTCACTTCTCCACTGCCGACGAAAAGGATAAGAGCTTCACCTACCGGCAGATTGAGGTTTTCGACCGATTCTACCGGGATTTGGAGGCCGCAGGCATCACCATAAATTTCAGGACTCACGCCAACAGCGCAGCCACTATTGAAGTGCCCGAGTCCTGGTTCGATGCAGTTCGTCCCGGGATCATTCTCTACGGCTGCTACCCTTCCAACGAAGTGGATAAAAGTCTGATAGACCTGAAACCTGCCATGACCCTCAAGGCCGCCATTGTGTTTCTAAAAAGAGTTCCCCCGGGAACTCCCATCAGCTACGGCAGAAAATTCGTAACAAAAAGGGAAAGTATCATCGCCACCATCCCCATCGGATATGCCGACGGCTATCCCCGTCTATTGTCCGGAAAAGGCAGGGTGCTGGTTCGCGGGCAATACGCTCCCGTTGTGGGGAATATCTGCATGGATCAGTGCATGGTGGATGTTACGGACATACCTAACGTTAAGAAATACGACGAAGTGGTGTTGATAGGAAAGCAAGGTGAAAACACCATTTTGGCCGATGAAATTGCAGAAAAAACCGGCACCATCAATTACGAGATCGTGTGCCGGATAGGAAAGCGGGTTCCCCGGGTTTACATCAACTCAGAGTCTGAATAAGTCCGTACTTTGTCTTGATTCGTTCCAGCTTATCCAGCATGGGCCTTGCTAAAAGTAACAGAAAGATAACTGTTGAAGCGGAATGGACCAGATTAAAAGGCAATCCCGCCGTATAGGTAACGGCCACAAGCTCCCAGGAAAGGCTGCCCGCCCAGGCAAGAACGGAACTTAGGTCCATAATGCCGCCGTATATAAAAAATGTAGCAAAGCCCTCCGAAAATGCAAAGCGAGGGTTTCGTTTTTTTCAGCACTCCTTTTTGCTGTCAGTATGCCTGCCAGATAGCCTATAATCCCCAGGCAGAACATCTGCCAGGGAGTGAACGGCCCCATTCCAAAGAAGAAGTTAGATACCAGGGCCGTCATGGACCCCACCAGGAATCCCGCTTCGCCGCCGAAGCATACCCCTGCAATAATAATCAACGCCACTACGGGTTTAAACTGGGGCACCATGAAGAAAGCTGCCCTGCCTGCCACCGCAATGGCGGTAAGTACAGCTATGATTATGATCTCCCGGGCTTTGGGCTTGCGCCCTTCAAAGCTCAGGAAAAAAGGAATCATCGTGTATATGACCAAAAGCAGGCTTATAAAATAGTATTTTCGATCGTTTAA
>DGEG01000063.1:0-14731 GCA_002385825.1 Firmicutes bacterium UBA3932
AGGAGACATAAGACGTAAATGGCACAACTCATCGATTTGAAATACGGCTGTAATCCCGATCAAAAGCCTGCCCGGATATTTATTGAAAACAGGGATCTTCCACTGGAAGTGCTCAACGGTAAACCCGGTTACATCAATCTGTTAGACGCATTGAACGGCTGGCAGCTTGTAAGCGAACTGAAATCGGTTCTCGGCCTGCCGGCCGCCACCTCCTTCAAGCACGTCAGTCCCGCTGGGGCGGCCGTGGGGTTGCCTTTGGACGATACGCTCCGGCAGATGTATTTTATAGATCCCGACGAGGAACTTTCCCCTCTCGCATGCGCTTATGCCCGAGCGAGAGGCACCGACAGGATGTCCTCCTACGGGGATTTCATTGCCCTTTCCGATATCTGCGATCTGCCGACGGCTCGCTTGATTGCAAAAGAAGTTTCCGACGGTATCATCGCGCCGGGATATGAAGTGGACGCCTTGGAATTGTTGAAGACCAAACGCAAGGGCAGTTATGCGGTTTTGAAGATCGATAAAAACTACGTACCCCATCACATAGAAACAAAGCAGGTGTTCGGAATCAGTTTTCAACAAGGAAGAAGCAGGTATCCCATAGACGAGGACTTACTCTTCAATATCGTCACCGAGAAAAAGGATCTTCCCGAAAGCGCCAAGCAGGATCTTCTGCTGGCTTTAATCACGGCTAAATACACCCAGTCCAATTCCGTATGCTATGCCTATGAAGGCCAGGCCATCGGCGTCGGCGCCGGCCAGCAATCACGGATTCACTGCACCAGGCTGGCGGGAGACAAGGCAGATCTCTGGCATCTGCGCCATCACCCCAAGGTTCTGGGATTGAAGTTTGCCGAAAACATCGGGCGCGCCGACCGGGATAATGCCATCGACGTCTATTTGAGCCAGGACTATGAGGACGTCATCGGGAAGGATGTATGGCAAAACTTATTTACAGAAAGGCCCGAGCCCCTCACTGTTGAAGAGAAAAAGGACTGGCTGAAAAAGGTGACAGGCGTTTCCCTGGCAAGCGACGGCTTCTTCCCCTTTGACGATAACATCAGAAGGGCAAGCCGCAGCGGTGTCACCTACATCGCCCAGCCGGGAGGTTCCATCCGCGACCAGGACGTCATTGACGCCTGCAACGCCCTTGAAATCACCATGGTCTTCACCGGCCTCCGCCTGTTCCATCATTAATAACTTGAATAACTTGCGTTTTTCGGATGATAGTTGAATTTGGTGCTGTGGTACTGGGCAACAAAGTAGTATTTGGCACCAGGTTGTGCCTGGTGCCCGACATAGATTACAACTGACAAATAAAATCGACACCAAACTGCAGTTAAAGAAAAATGTGCAAAAAATCGGATCGTACGTAAATTTTTATTAAAATCCGTCTCCCGATGTGCAAAAATTAAGATTGTACGTATGTTAGAGTCAAAAATATCCAAATTAATCTCCGTACAATCCGAAAATTTGCACATATAATTCTACGATTTGGAAAATTAACAAGCTGATCAACGTACAACCTGAAATTTTGCACAATTAAGCAGGAAAAATAATGGGAAACACAACTTTGGGAATACAAATCCAAACACAGGAGAGAGAAGGATGAAATTAATGGTTTTGGGCGGCGGCGGCCGCGAACACGCCATTATCAAGAAACTACGGGAAAATCCAAAGGTAGAAACTATCTTTGCCTTACCGGGCAACGGCGGAATCTCCTACGATGCCCAATGCGAGAACATCAACGCCCTGGATTTGGACCGGGTGGTGGACTTTGCTCTCGCAAACAAAGTGGACTTCGCCGTGGTGGCACCGGACGACCCCCTGGCCAAAGGCGCCGTAAACAGGTTGCTCGAGGTCGGAATTCCTGCCTTCGGCCCTACCGCCGAAGCAGCCGCCATCGAGAGCAGCAAGGTTTTCGCCAAAGAGCTCATGAGAAAATACAAGATTCCTACGGCGGAGTACCGGGTATTCGATTCCGCCGCCGACGCCATCGCTTATATTGAAGCTGCAGACCGCTTTCCCGTGGTTGTGAAGGCCGACGGGCTGGCCCTTGGAAAGGGAGTCATCATCGCGGAGAATTTGGAAGACGCCGTAAATGCTATTCACAGGATCATGACGGAGCGAGTCTTCGGCGACAGCGGAAATCGAATTGTCATCGAAGAGTTTTTAACGGGACCGGAAGTCACAGTGTTGGCGTTCACAGATTCTAAAACCTTGGTCCCAATGGTGTCATCAATGGACCATAAACGGGTTTTCGACGGCGATTCGGGGCCTAACACCGGCGGAATGGGAACGATTGCTCCAAACCCATTTTATACCGACGAAATCGCCCTCCGGTGCATGAAAGAGATTTTCCTGCCCACTATAAATGCTATGAACGCGGAAGGCCGTCCGTTTAAAGGCTGCCTGTACTTTGGTCTGATGCTTACCGAATCAGGACCTAAAGTCATCGAATACAACAGCCGTTTTGGAGACCCGGAAGCTCAAGTAGTGCTTCCTCTCCTTGAAACCGACCTCCTTACCATAATGGAAGCGGTGGTGGAAGAACGGCTCTCGGATATTCCTGTCACCTTCCGCAAAGGCGCCGCCTGTTGCGTAGTGGCCGCTTCCAAGGGATACCCGGGTAAGTACGAAACCAACCTGCCCATTTCCGGCCTGACAGAAGGCCAATTGGAAGCAAAGGGCCAACCGGGGCCAGTTTCCGTCTTCCACGCGGGCACCAAACGCATCGATGAAGGTTTGTTTACGGCAGGCGGCCGGGTATTAGGCGTCACCGCTGTGGGAGACACATTGCAGCAAGCCGTTGACCAGGCGTACGCCGCAATGGAGACAATCCATTTTGACGGAATGCATTACCGCAGGGACATCGGCAAGAAAGCCCTGCTTTTGACGTCGGAACATTAACTACAACTTGAAATAACTTTACCACTATATACAACTAGCAATTCCAGTAAAAAAGGATGGGAGAAAGATGGCTGTATTTCGTATTTATGTAGAGAAGAAAAGAGAATATGCCGTTGAGGCGCAGAGGCTGACCGCGGATATCCGCCATTTCCTTCAGATTTCTGCCCTTGAGGACCTTCGCATGGTGAACCGCTACGATGTGGAAGGCATAGACCGGGAGTTGTTTGAGCAGTGCAGGTATACGGTCTTTTCTGAACCCCAAGTTGATAACAGCTACACCGAGCTTCCGGAAGCACCGCACACCATAGCAGTCGAATACCTTCCCGGCCAGTACGATCAACGGGCTGACTCCTGCGCGCAATGCATTCAGTTTGTGTCACAACAGCAGCGGCCCATGGTCCGCACGGCGCGAATCTACCTGCTTTACGGCCCCCTTTCTCCGCAAGACATCCAGATTATAAAAGATTATCTGATCAATCCGATAGAATGTCGGGAAGCTTCCCTCGAACCTTTCACTACACTGAAAGAACACTATGAGATTCCTGGCGACGTGCCCATCCTTACGGGCTTTAGGGATATGGAGGATAAGGATCTTGCCGATTTTCTTTCCCGGTATGGTTTGGCCATGGATCAAGCCGACCTGGCCTTCTGCCGCGATTATTTCCGTTCCGAAGGCAGAGATCCTTCTCTTACGGAAATACGCATGATCGATACCTATTGGTCGGATCACTGTCGCCACACCACTTTCCTCACCCGGATCAAATCCGTAACCATAGAGGACAGTCGCGTCGGAAAAGCGTTTCAGTCCTATCTGAATATGCGCTTGCAACTAGGCCTGCAGGACAATCCCATCACCCTAATGGACATAGCCACCATCGGCGCAAAATATTTGAAACATACCGGAGCCTTGACCAACCTGGAGGAGTCCGGCGAAGTTAACGCATGCTCCGTAAAGGCGGACGTAGATGTGGACGGTGAAATACAGCCGTGGCTCCTCATGTTCAAGAACGAAACCCACAACCATCCCACCGAAATCGAACCCTTCGGCGGTGCGGCCACCTGTATCGGCGGCGCCATCCGAGACCCCCTTTCCGGCCGGTCCTACGTCTATCAAGCCATGCGAATTACCGGCGCTGCAAACCCATTGACTCCGGTGGAACAGACACTGCCCGGAAAACTTCCCCAAAGAAAGATTGTAACAGAGGCCGCTGCGGGCTACAGTTCCTACGGCAACCAAGTCGGCGTGGCCACCGGTCTCGTTAAAGAAATATATCATCCCGGTTACGTAGCAAAACGCCTGGAAATGGGTGCAGTCATCGGCGCTGCCCCGGCAGACCAGGTTGTGCGCGAAACCCCCGCCCCCGGAGACGGCGTGATTTTAGTCGGCGGAAAAACAGGCAGGGACGGCTGCGGAGGTGCCACTGGTTCCTCAAAATCTCACAGCGTTTCCTCCCTGGAAGCGTGTGGCTCGGAAGTGCAGAAAGGCAACGCGCCGGAAGAGCGTAAAATTCAACGCTTGTTCCGCAACGAAAAGGTTTCCCGCCTCATCAAGCGCTGCAACGATTTCGGCGCCGGCGGCGTTTCCGTTGCCATTGGCGAGCTTGCCGACAGCCTGGATATCAACCTTGATGCCGTGCCGAAAAAATATGAAGGCCTGGACGGCACCGAGCTGGCGATCAGCGAATCCCAGGAGAGGATGGCCGTGGTCGTTGCGCCTGAAAGCATCGACCTCTTCATCGAATATGCGAAAGAAGAAAACTTAGAAGCCACCCTGGTAGCCCGGGTAACCGACACGGGCCGCCTCACCATGCATTGGCGCGGTAAAAAAATAGTCGACATTTCCCGCAAATTCCTCAATTCCAACGGCGCGCCCAAACACGCAAAAGTAGAAGTGCCGGAACGCAACATAGATTCTGCGGATTTGGGCTTTACTTATTTCGAAGATTACGCAACCGCCCAATCTGCAGGTTATAAAGATTTTAAAGATTATACAACTGCTCAGCAACAACCTTGCCTGACATTTAATCAGCTTCGCCCTGCCCTCGAAAAGATGGTTGCAGACCTCAACTTCTGCTCTCAAAAGGGTCTGGTTGACCGCTTCGATTCCACCATCGGCGCGGGAACCGTTCTCATGCCCTTCGGCGGAGTCCACCAGGCAACACCGGCCCAGGCCATGGTAGCAAAGCTGCCTGTGTTAAAAGGGGACACCACCACCTGTTCCGCAATGAGCTGGGGATTTAATCCGTTTATAGCAGAGTCGGATCCCTACGCCGGCTCTTATCTGGCCGTGGTCGAATCTGTTGCCAAACTCATCGCCATCGGCGGCAACCTGGAAAACTGCTGGCTCTCCTTCCAGGAATACTTTGAAAAACTGGGCGACGATCCCAAACGGTGGGGCAAGCCCTTTGCCGCTCTCCTGGGCGCCCTTTCCGCCCAAAGGGATTTGAATGTTGCGTCCATCGGCGGAAAGGATTCCATGTCCGGAAGCTTTGAAGATCTGGACGTTCCCCCTACGCTTATTTCCGTCGCTGTTTCGCTTTGCAACGCTGAAACCGTAATTTCTCCTGAGTTCAAGGAAGCCGGCAACCCGGTGCTCCTCATTGCCCCGGAATACACGGAAGACGGCCTCCCGGAAAGAGAAAGCCTGCTGAACTGTTTCAATACTGTCCAGCAGCTTATAAAAGAGAAAAAGGTTTTAAGCACCTATGCTATCACATCAAGCAGCTGCACAGGGGCTCTGTTCGAAATGTCACTGGGGAACCGGATCGGGCTGCGCTTTGCTCCGGATTTTGATCTGGCTCAGCTGTTCAAGTGCGCCTACGGCGGCTTTGTAGTGGAATGGAATTCCACCACCGGTGCCACCGGCTCCGCTTCCGGTTCTTCCGTCGGAACGCTGCCCGGCATACAGATAGGCACAACCATCGAAGAATTCCGCTTTGAGAAGGATTCTGAAACCATTGAACTTGAGCGGCTTGAAACCTTGTACCGCAGCACCCTGGAACCCATCTACCCAACTGCCGTTCAACACAAAACAGATGGGATTTCTATTGAGAATTCACTCGGTAATACAGCCGGAAATATGCCTAAAGATGATATGAAAAATACCCTCGAAAATGCGGTTGAAAATTTATCCATGGACGCGGTCGGGAAAACCCCCAGAGATTCGATAGGGAATATACCCGAAGATGATAAGAGAAATACCCCCGGAAACACAGTCGGGAAAACCCCCGGGATAGTAGCCGGAAACTCGGCCGGAAAGCCCAAAGCACTGATACCCGTCTTCCCCGGCACAAATTGCGAATACGACACGGCTAAAGCTTTTGAACGCGCCGGAGGCATTGCCGAAATAGCCATTATCCGCAACCTTACACCGGAAGACGTTACGAATTCCATCAAAGAAATCGCCGAAAAGATACGGAACTCCCAAATCATCATTCTCCCCGGCGGCTTCTCCGGAGGCGACGAACCGGACGGGTCAGGCAAATTTATCACCTCTTTCTTCCGAAATCCGGTGATCACTGAAGAAGTGCAGCGGCTGTTAGATCAGCGTGACGGTCTGATTTTGGGAATCTGCAACGGATTCCAAGCCCTGGTAAAGCTCGGCCTGGTTCCCTTTGGCCACATTCGCCAGGCCACCGCCGATTCCCCCACCCTGACTTTTAATCCTCTCGGCCGCCATCATTCCGGATTGATACGCACCCGTATCGTGTCAAATAAATCGCCCTGGCTCATGGATATGGAAATTGGCGAAATCCACACCATTCCCGTATCCCACGGCGAAGGCCGCTTCATCGCCAATGACGAACTGCTCAAACAGCTGGCAGCCAACGGTCAAATCGCCGCCCAGTACGTCGATCTTTCCGGCGCCCCGACAATGGATGTCCGCTTCAACCCAAACAGCTCCTCCCTGGCCATCGAAGCCGTCACTTCACCGGACGGAAGGGTATTGGGCAAGATGGGACATTGCGAGCGCACAGGCAAATGGCTATATAAAAATGTTCCCGGAAACAAAGAGCAAAGACTGTTTGAAAATGCAGTGAAATATTATGGTTTATAAATGTTAGAATATTCTGACATTGTTAAAATAATATTTTTTTAATTTTCTGAAAAAACTATTGACAAGTTGTTTCTTATATTGTATTATGAGCGTACTCAAAGAAAGGATCATCAAAGTACATAAATTCTCATAGAACGGACTAGGTCCGAGTATACGGATAACTTATATGAGGCACAGCGGCCGAAATATAAGCAAACCCCCTGGAAAAGCTGAAAAGCTCCAAGTATATGAAGATTCAAGGAAATGAGATCCGAGTAATTGAGAAACCCCCCGATCAAAAGGTTCGCCGAAGAAATCGGGCTTGTTCCAAACCGGCGGTCGCCTTGACAATAGATACTTGCTAATACAAATTTAAGCAAAGGAAACTTTGCGAAGCAAATTTAAACCAAGCAGGATTCGGAGAGCAAGGCCAAAGACCAGTTCGGGTATGGAACAAAGGAAGGAGGATGTACTCTCTTGAGTCACACTCCGCAGAAAGGGTAGACACAATCCGCATAGGAAATATGGTCTACCCTTTCTCGTTTTGTTTTTGTTTTTCAAAAGTTTTAATAGAACAGGCGCAGTTCAGAATTGCCCATAGAAATTTGCATATTTTCTTCCACATTTAGACAGACTATTGGTCGGAGGTGATTTTCGTGACAGTTCAACTAACTACAAAAGAAAGACTGCTGTTGCAAGACCAAAAGTCGCAAGAAGAATTATGTGTTAAAAAGTATCAAAGCTATGCCGGGTTGGCTCAAGATCCCCAGCTGAAACAGCTGTTTAGTTCCCTGGCGCAAAAAGAACAGGAGCACCTGAATACCATTAACCAAATCCTGTCCGGTCAAGTCCCCAGCGTTGGAACCCAGTCAGGCAGCCAGTCGGGTATGCAGTCCGGCATGCAATCGGGCATGCAGTCCGGAACCCAGTCCGGCATGCAATCACAAGGGCAATCCGGTATGCAGTCCGGCATGAAGTCCCAAGGTATGTCAGGCTCGCAGTCCCAGGGGCAGGCCGGCACGAGCCGCAGCCAGTCAGGACAGACAACCGGCGGTACCCAGAGCGGAATGTTTAACGATAAAAACCTTTGCTCCGATATGCTTGCCACGGAGAAATTCGTATCCAGCGCTTACGACACCGCCATCTTCGAATGCACTAACTCAAATATCCGCCAAATCCTGAACCACATCCAAAAAGAAGAGCAGCAACACGGCGAACAGATTTTCAATTATATGCAAAGCCACGGCATGTACAGCGTACAGTAGTGCCCAATATCCGCTACTCCGTCCAAATCGTATGGAAATCGTATAGAATCGTATGGAATTGTATGGAAATCATGTAAAACCCCTTGCCAAAACCCGGCAAGGGGCTGTTCATTGCGACAGTCGGCGATAATCACTACTTCGCAATGTACTCGCCGAATTGGATGGTTACACCGTTGGGATCCTTGATGAAAAAGAACCGGAAATCAGGGCCGGGTTGAAAAGGTCCGCCGGTAATCTCTATGCCCTTTTCTTTTACCAACTCCATCATCCCATCCAGTGATTCCGCTTCAAAGCCCAGGGAAATGCCGGTCTTGTTTCCCTTCCATTTATCCGACCCATCGTGGATAAGTTCCACTTTCGTCTCTCCTTCACCGAGGAATGCGATCTCAGCCGGTCCTGCAGAAAATCTATTTGTCACTTTAATCCCTACCACTTCTTCATAAAAGCGGATGGACTCCTCCATATCCTTAACATTAATCGTGCACCACAAGAATTTCATTGCCTGCTCCTCCTTCGCTTATAAATGAATAATTGCTGAAATTGAATCGTCTGATCTCGGTGCTTCCCGCAAATTCCTCCTGCAAGACCATCGGCAACAAATCAATTCGGCTCTTCGATATTTTATTTTTAGCTCTTTCCTTTCAAATACTATCTCGCTTCTATAGGCAACGGCTGCCCCGCTATGTGAGCTTTTATCAAGTTTGTCGTTCCGCCAACGCCTACAGGAATTCCGGCGGTAATGACCACCAAATCCCCTTCTTTCACATTGCCGCGCTCCAAGGCCATGGAAACGCTCTTATTTATCAGATCGTCAGTGGATTCTACCGACCGCAACAGGATGGTGTAAACACCCCAGGACAGGCACAGCCGCCGTTGAACTCTTTCGTCCGTAGTCGTTGCAATGATGGCCTGTTTCGGCCGGAACTTGGAGACCATCCTGGCCGTGTAGCCCGTGGAGGTGGCTGTCAGGATGGCAGATGCATCCAGGCTCATGGCAATATTACATGTAGCGTGGCTAATGGCATCCGTAACAGTAGCCTCTCTTTCCTGATGGCGATCCATTAAAAGCTTGGAATAATCCATGGCTTCCTCTGTCTTCCTGGCAATTTGCGACATGGTTTCAACGGATTCCACAGGGTATTTCCCCGCCGCCGTTTCTCCCGAAAGCATGATTGCATCGGTTCCGTCCAGAATGGCATTAGCAATGTCTGTTACTTCCGCCCTGGTAGGCCTGGGATTGCGTATCATGGAATCCAGCATCTGCGTGGCCGTAATAACGGGCTTGCCTACTTTGTTGCACTTGCGAATGATCTGCTTCTGCAGCAAAGGCAGCTCCTCGGCCGGTATCTCAACGCCCAAGTCTCCCCTCGCAACCATAATCCCGTCAGAGACGCGAATGATCTCATCAATATTATCCACGCCTTCCCGGTTTTCTATCTTGGATATAATCTGAATATGTTCTGCCTTGTTCTCTTTTAATACCTGGCGAATTGCCAGAACGTCTTCTGCCGTGCGCACGAAGGACCCCGCAATAAAATCTATGCCCTTTTGTATCCCGAACTCGATATCCGCTCTATCCTTTTCCGTCATAGGCGGCATATTGATTCGGATTCCCGGCACGTTAATACCTTTATGCTTTTTAATCACTCCGCTGTTCAGCACGGTGCAACGAATATCCTCCCCATTGACCACTTCCCGCACCTTAAGCTCCACAAGACCGTCGTCAATCAGGATGACATCGCCCGCCTTCACGTCGCCGGGGAGCCCCTTATAGCTGATACTGCAGATGGAGTCGTCGCCGACAACATCCCGGGAGGTAAGGGTGAACTCCTGCCCTTCCGTGAGAAAAACTTCTTGGCACTTAAATTCTCCGGTGCGTATTTCAGGCCCCTTAGTATCGAGCAAAATTGCTACGGGTATGCCCATCTCCTCCCGCACTTTCTTAATCCTGGCTATTCTCTCCCCATGCTCCGCATAATCTCCATGAGAAAAATTCAATCGGGCAACATTCATGCCGGCGAAAATAAGTTTTCTGAGCATTTCTTCCGTCTCGCTCACTGGCCCGATGGTACATACAATCTTGGTTTTCTTCATAAAAACCCTCCTACTTAAGGTTGTAGACTATGACGATTTATTTTAGTGAAGGTTTAAAGGTTTTTGTATAAGGCGCCAGCCATTTCCCGCAAGTAGTAAGATTGGGTCTGTGTTGGACGCCTGGTAGTTTGGGGTCTGGCTTTGGTGTCTTGCTGTTTAGTGTCTATATTGGATGTCTAGCTGTTGGGTGTCTGACACCTTTTGTAAAATGGTGACTGTTGCAAATCGACACCTTAAATTGGCATCTTTTGTAGATCGGCATCTCCTGTAAATTAACATCTTTTGCAAATCAGCACTTTTGCAAATCTCGAAATGTATCTGAGGCCGACCATTCTAACCATTCTATAAATTGAATTTTATCATATCCTGCAGATGGGAACCAGAACATTCTGCCCGGTATTGGATCTGCGGAAGAAGATCATCGATTTTATGATCAAACCAAAAATCAACTAAAAAACTTGCAAAACTTTATTTTTAGTTGATATTGTTCCCATATATTGTAAATTATCCGCCTCTGCAACCGGCAAATCAACTATTTTTTCATGAAGTATCCTTTTTTAGCTGATTTTTCCGCTGAAAAGTCAGCTAAAATCTCAAAATCATGCTTTTTTTAGTTAATTTCTCCTGTTATTCTTCAGTTGCAGCCATTTTTTTGGGTAAAAATCAACTATTTTTTGGCCCTTCTTTTGATTTTAGTTGATTTGATCTGTAAAAATCCCTGTCAATAGAAATTTGAGTTATGCCCGTATAATGGTGTAAATTTGAGAATCAAAAAAAGAGAACATGTCTCTTCGTTCGGTTACAATGTAGTTACCACAACAACAAAACCGGAGGTGAAGAAACATGCTCAAATCAATATTACAATAGGTAACGAAGAAGCGGTAGCCTTTTTTGTCTAAAAGGCTCTGGCAATTTTTATAAATAATTTGTATTTAACTCCGGATACCAAATACAATCTTTACAATTGGAACTACTGCTAAATACTGCTTTCCTAATCACAACGAAATACAACGCCAAAAATGGCGGGAGTGCCAAGCACCGCGGTGCTTGGCCCCCACCTATAATCCAACTAGCCGGCTTTATCCATTGCTAGAACATTCTTTCTGTTGTTTCTTTGCTAATGTGCGAGTACACGAAATCTGCAAAGATTCAAGGTAATGTGCTCTTCCATTGTTAACTGTTTATGTGTGAGTATGCGCTGAGTAAGATTCGTGCAGGTTATTCGATTTCTATTCTGGACTTGTTCTGGCTCTTATCCTGTTTTGGAATCCTGATGCTCAAGATACCGTCCTCAAGCTTTGCCTTAATTCCTTCCGACTGAGCATCCACAAGATAGATGCCGCGGCTCATGGAGCTGTAACGTCTCTCTCTATGGATGTAATTCTTCCTCTCTTCCTCCACGGCCTCCTCTTTCTTAACGAAGATCGTCAGTCTGCCATCGTTCATCTCGACGGTAATCTCATCTTTTCTGACCCCGGGCAGCTCCGCTTCGACGATATATTCATTCTCGTTATCCTGGACATCTATCTTAAAAGTCTCCTGCGTTAAGGGTTTCCTTGGCCACCAGTTATCGCCGAAGAAATCATCCAGCATGTCATAGAAATCCGGGAACCTGCTATTCATCAAACTTGAATTTCTTCTGAATGGAATCAATCCTGCCATAAATTAAAACCCTCCCTTCTTCAAAGTATATATATATTTTTTTCTCACTAACTCTGTTATTGTTAGCACTCTTGATAGATGAGTGCTAACCCGTATTCATTATACCCGTCTCCTACCCACGTAAACACATAAAATTAATTTTTTTTACTTTCCCTCCCACGCTTTTTCTAATTTATTCTTCCCGTCAAATTTTCACTTTATTCTTTCGCTCTTTCAACGGAAAAACTAAGGAAATTCCAAGGGAAGCAATTTAAAATGTTAGCAATTCTGCCCTTGATCCTTTTATTCATCATCAAAACGGGGTATTCTAATAAAGACTGAGGGCAATTCGATCTACGACTTAAGCATAAGCATAATAGGAATCGCGCTGATCTGATTTGCCGATTTCTGAGTATTAGGAGGGCAGCGCTAATTAGAGTAGCTAGTTATAATAGAAGGATCGGCGCAAATTTGGATCCATCCATTTTAATATGACATTAATATACATAATTTATGGTTTGTTGCATATGCAACGCACCCATCTCAAAACAAATGGTATTATTTAGTTAAATAAGATAGCGCAAGCAAGCCGAACAGCCGGCAAATTTAGTACAGGAGGTTACATCATGTCGGATAAATACATTAAGAACATTGAATTTTCAACGGTACTGCCTTTAGCAGATCAAGTTAATTATCAGCCCGGGCAAATCGTCAGCAAAACTCTGGCTCAAAATAAGGCCCTGAGCCTTACCTTGTTTGCATTTGACAAGGATGAAGAAATCAGCACCCACGAATCCGACGGCGACGCCATGGTTATCGCATTGGACGGCAAAGGTAAAATCACCATTGACGGCGAAGATTTCATCCTCAACGCCGGAGAGACCATCATCATGCCCTCAAGAAAACCCCATGCCGTATATGCAGTGGAGAAGTTTAAAATGTTCCTCGTCGTGGTATTCCCGCCGGAAAAATAGTCACAAGCAAAGCTCAAAACGATTTAAACAACCTGAGAGCAAACGAAAGCAATGACCGCACAAAAACATCTTTTTGATTGCTTTCGGCTTGAATAAAGACCAATTGAATAAGGGTCCACCTAAGGACCCACAACTCATACTTTATACGAAAAAGCAACCGGAAAATTTCTATAGATTCGGTTGCTTTTGTGTTCTTCTTTAATAACTGATGATTATGATCGACGTCAAGGCATCAATTTGATTAGCCAATTACACAAAATAAGGTCTGGCTGCAGCAATTTATAATTAATTCGTTTCGCCGGCAATTACCTCCGCACGTCTGCCCTCTTATACGGCGCGGGCCATTCCAAATCCACGCCCAACGCCCGGGACGCATGAAGCGCCCAGTAAGGGTTCCTCAGCAACTCCCTGCCCAGGTAGACTTGATCCGCCTTCCCCTGCTCAATGATTGCGTTAACTTCCGCCGGATCGGACAACAGCCCGCCTGCAACCACCGGCAAACCGGTGAGTCTCTTTATCACTTCCGCGTGAGGCACCTGATAGCCGGGAAAAGCCTTCGGAACCACGGGAATCACTCCGCCGGTGCTGACATTGACAGAGTCGATCCCTTTATCCTTTACAAGATTCAGCATAGCAGCAAGATCCTCAGGCTGATTTCCGCCCTCTCCATAATCTTCCGCCGAAACGCGGACTTCAATGGGTTTCTCCGCAGGCCATACCGACCTCACAGTATCCAGCACCTCGCCCAGGAAACGAACCCGGTTCTCATAACTTCCCCCGTACTCGTCCTGTCTGTGGTTGGTCAACGGGGAAAGGAACTCACTGAGCAGATACCCGTGGGCAGCGTGAATCTGAATCATATCAAAACCTGCCCGATCCGCTCGGATAGCAGCATTCTTAAACTCATTCACGGTTTCAGCAATGTCTGCCTTAGCCATTTCCCTGGGCGTTTTCGACTTCTCATCATAGGGAATGGCAGAAGGCGCCTCGATATCCATGCCTTTTGCCTCGCATTTTCTGCCGCCGTGGTTGATCTGAATTCCGATCTTTGCTCCGTTTTCATGCACCGCCTTCACAATGGACGCAAGACCGTCCACATGAGCGTCGTCCCAGATCCCCAGATCGTTGGAAGAAAGCCGCCCTTCCGGCGCAACAGCCGTTGCCTCCACGATAATCAACCCTACGCCGCCGACGGCCCTCGTAGCGTAATGTATCACGTGCCAATCCGTAACCATTCCGTTTTCCGGAGCGATGTACATACACATAGGCGGCATTACAATGCGGTTTTTCAACACCAAGTTTTTAATTTTGTATTCGCTAAAAATATTCGCCATACCCTATTCCTCCTTTATGAAAGTAAAACCTTGCGCTTCAAGTGTAAGCCAACCCTAATAGTCTGAACGCGAGCAAGGTCCCAGTGATCCTAATGCATCCAAATTCAAACTCCCTAAGTCGGTTAATAACCCAATGCTCTATATGTAATTAATAGTCCAATGCTTCATATGCAATTAATAGTCCACTGCTTCAAATTCTCAATGTTCTGATTGCAATCGGCCCTACGATCCTGTAAAAAACTCAATCGCCGTTTCCAGCACCAGTTCCATTTGCCCGGGCCCCATTAGACGATGTTTCCCGCCTTCCACCACCGTCAGCTTTGCGCCTATCTGTTCGGCAAAACGCTTTGCATCCTCAAAAGACGCGCTCTCGTCAGCATCGCCGTGAATCATGGCAATTTCGGCAATTTCAGTTTTATTATTTATATTGTTCATAGTACCCTGTTTATATAAAGAAAACACATCATTGGCCTCCAA
>DGEG01000063.1:14920-15386 GCA_002385825.1 Firmicutes bacterium UBA3932
TGAAATACCCCTGCTTATCCAGCAGTTTTCTCAACTCCGGAGTCTCCCTGTCTCTAAAAATCCCCGGCATATTCACAGCCGCCGCCCGCAGGAAGGACTTTCGCCCTTTGTGGGGCCGCTTTGCAAGATAGATTAGGTTAATGTAAGCGCCGAAACTGGAGGAAAAATACATGATCTCCGCTTCCGGCGCAATCCCCCCTACATATTCCTCCACAGCGGCAAGATCGTCCAGGCAATTGTCAATGCGAAGCATTTCGCCCTCCACCGGGCTCTCACCATGCCCCGGAAAGTCGTAGGCAATAGCCCCGATACCTCGGGAGTTCAACGCCTCGGCCATGGCCACTGCAGTGGGACTTTCCTTGCTGCTCCCAAACCCGTGGCTGATGATGGCCACCAGCTTCTCCTTGCCGGTGATGTTATGCACACAAGCAATATCGTAATTGTTCCGTCCGGGTATGACAATTTT
>DGEG01000078.1:0-164 GCA_002385825.1 Firmicutes bacterium UBA3932
CTTCACCAATACAGTATTGAAGAGCTGGCTCACAAGGCCGGGCTCAATCCTGCCCATTTAGGCAAGATTGAGCGCGGAGAGCGCAACTTTACCATACAGAGCCTGGACAAAATCGTTAAGGCCCTGGAGATATCTTATGTGGATCTTTTCGATTTTGAAAAGGA
>DGEG01000078.1:321-10608 GCA_002385825.1 Firmicutes bacterium UBA3932
CCCACAAACCCTTTCGTTAAAAATATGTTGGCAAACAATCATTTGCCCATTATAGTATTTTTAGAGCTATTTTGAGCGGAATTTAATCGAATTTTAATCTTGGGCAAATTGCACTTTAAGACTTGATTGATAGGATGATGTCACTATCAATCAAGGAGGTATTGTTTTATGATTACATTGGAACAGGTGGAGAAGCTCCGTGAAAAGGCAAATGTGAGCTACGATGAAGCAAAAGCCGCTCTCGAAGCAGCAAACGGCGATATGCTCGAGGCCTTAATTAACCTGGAAAAGCAAGGCAAGGTGGTGCCTCCGGAGGGCGGCGGTTACTACCGCAGCACCGGCGAAAAAAACGATTCAAAGGAAGATTCAAAGGCATCAAAAAAATATGCCAGCAACAGGGACAGCCTGGCGGATTTGATCCGGAGGTTTGTCAGATTTTGCGGCATGCTAATTCACAAGGGAAATATAAACAGCATTGAAGTTCTTAAAGACGGAGAGGTAAAGACGGCATTTTCCGTCACGGTTTTGGTAGTATTGGCGCTGTGTTTCTTCTGGATTACGATTCCTCTACTGGTAATTGGCCTGTTCCTTGGGTACCGTTACCGGTTCAAGGGACCCGATTTAGGTAAGGACTCCGTAAACAGCGCCATGGATACGGCTGCCGAAGCGGCAGAAAACCTTAAAAAAACTTTTACGGAAGGACATCAGAATCCAAATCAATAACTATCCGAGGACGTGCAAATGGGCGCAAAAATATTGTTAATTGAAGACGAAGAAAAACTCGCCAGATTTGTCGAATTGGAACTCAATTACGAAGGCTACCAAGTAACCAAAGCCTTTGACGGTCGGCAGGGTTTGGAATTGGTCGAAACCGGCGATTTTGATCTGGTGCTTCTGGATATCATGCTTCCTGAACTCAGCGGAATGGAGGTGCTGCGGCGAATTCGCCGCAGGTCCTCCATTCCCGTTATTATGCTCACTGCCCGGGACAGTGTGGAGGACAAGGTGGCAGGCCTTGATCTCGGTGCGGATGACTATCTTACTAAACCCTTTGCAATCGAAGAGCTTTTAGCCAGAATTCGCACTGCCTTGAGAAAGAAATCCATCCTAGCGGAACCTTCCGTGCTGTCTGCATCTCGTGTCCGCCTGGACGTGGCCCGGCGCATTGTTACGGTGGATGATGTTCCTGTGGAACTTACTAAACGGGAGTTCGATCTTCTACACTGTCTGTTGAAAAACAAGGGCATCGTCATGTCACGTGACGCCCTTATGGATCACGTATGGGATTACGATTTCTGCGGTGAATCCAATACCGTAGATGTCTACATACGCTTTCTCAGAAGCAAGATTGATGAGGCATTCAATATCAAACTGATTCACACCGTTCGTGGAGTGGGATATGTGATCAAAGATGAGTAACAAGGAAACCGGTACAAAAACGAAAAAGATAAGCGCTTCTATCGTCTACAAACTGAATACCAAGCTTCTTTTTCGCATGCTCATTCTCTTTTTGGTATTGAATTTTTTTGTTTTTTGCGCCCTTGGAATTCAAACCGTTATCAAGACGGAAAGGGAATTGACTTCCGTGGTTTCGGCCATCAGAAGCTCAGATTCTCCCTGGTCTGATGATTTTAAATGGCTTGAGCTATCCGGTTTCCATATTGCCGTGAGCTCTGCAGACCCGCAGGGTTTTGAGCTGCCCTTCAAATCTGAAGGCGGCCTTTTTAATATGGAGCTTGAGGGAAAAAGAAGCTTTCAATTGCCTGAAGATGAGGGGCAGGGCTTTTTCAAGCGCCTGAACGGTTTGCTCTATCGCTATGAGTTCCCTTTGGAGCATCAAACTTACTCGGTGTCCATGGAACTGGGAGACGAAATCCTGCTGATTAAGCGCACTCTGTTTATCATGCTCCTGGCCGAGTTGATCATGCTTCTTGGCAGCATTTTGCCCGGCGCACGTCTTATTCGATCTACTCTGCATCCCATCACCATTCTCACGGAAGCTGCGCAAAGTCTCAACAGAAAGACTCCTGCCTTCGAATCGAAGAAAGTAGAGAACTTAACGGATACCCTGGACTCCATCAATGCGGCCAGGTTGGATACCCGAATTTCCATAGATGAAACCGAGGAAGAACTCCAGAGCCTGGCCGAAGCCATCAACGGCCTGCTGGACAGGATCAATGACAGCTATCGCTCCCAGATCCGCTTTGTCTCCGACGCTTCTCACGAGCTGAGAACGCCCATCTCTGTCATCGAAGGTTATGCAAGCCTGTTGGACCGCTGGGGCAAAAAGGATGAAAAAACCCTTGACGAAGGAATCAAAGCTATCAAGGACGAAGCATCCCATATGAAGGACCTGGTGGAAAAGCTTCTATTCCTTGCCCGCGGAGATAACAACACCATGAACCTGCAGCCTGAGCACTTTGATTTGGCCAGGTTGGCCGAAGAGGTGCTAAAGGAATTCCGGATGATCGACAGCGGTCACGAATACGATTCACATATTGAAAGCAGCGTCTGGGTTTATGCGGACAAGGGACTTATCAAGCAAGCCCTGCGCATCCTGATGGACAACGCTATTAAATACACAAATGCCGGCGGAAATATAACCGTGACTGTATCCGGCAAGGATGATCTGGCACTGTTATCGGTTCGCGATGAAGGAATCGGCATCCCTCCTAAAGCGGTTTCCCAAGTATTTGAACGTTTCTATCGTACTGATAAATCACGGGACAGGGCAACCGGCGGAAGCGGCCTGGGTCTTTCTATTGCCAAATGGATTGTGGAACGCCACGGCGGTTATATTGAGGTATTAAGCCGGCAGGAAATAGGCACAAAGATGACTATTGCCCTCCCCCTATCCGAACCCCCGTCCACTTCTGCCCAGCAGTTTTAATTGACCGAAATCCTACGCCGATTTATAATGTATCCGAGTGCAAACCATATTTTGTAATTATGTCCGGCGATTCAGGAGATCGGAAAAAAATGAGCAAAACAAGAATAACGGGCATCGCGTTGATTATGGGCACCAATGTGGGCTACGCCCTGGTGCCTTCTCTCTCCTTCCTGGCTTTCGATCAGGGAGTAGAAACGGAAACACTTCTCTTCAGTAAGTTTTTCTATGCAGCAGTGCTGATGTGGGCATACATTTTCATTAAAAAGCTGCCCTTTCGCCTGGAGAAAAAAGCGGCACGCATGATGATCTTAATCGGCCTTGCTTATATCGGCATAGCAACTACTCTATACTTCGCATTCGATTACATATCCGGTTCCCTGGCCACCATTGTTTCCTTTACTTTTCCCGCCATGATCGTTGCTATCGAGATGATAACGGGAAAAGAGAAGGTGAGAGCATCCAGGATTTCCGCCGTGATCTTATCCATGATCGGGTTGATCTTCATCGTCTGGTCCCCTGATATTTCAGCCAACCTCATAGGGATTCTATTTGCCTTGGGAACTGCCATCTCCTATGTGGTATACATGATGGGGCTGGCTGCGGAATGCATCAAAAAATCCAACACTCTGGTTGTGGCAGGCTATGTACTTTTAATGTCTACGGTTTTTAACTTTTTCCGCTGTCTCCTTTCCGGGAAACCCCTTTTTACCACCGGATTCAATCAACTGTGGCTCATGCTGGTACTTGCCGTTTTTTGCGCATTTATGGCGATTCTCTTCTTCTGCATGGGCGTTAAACTCATCGGCCCGGGAAATGCAGCGATTATCAACACATTTGAGCCGGTACTCGCCTGCTTTTTCGGTTATACCCTCGTCGGCGATGTGCTGACGCGAAATATGCTTATAGGCAGCGCCCTGGTAGTGCTGGCAGTTTTAATCGCTAACTGGCCGTCTGCAGCAGCTCGTGAAAAAAGCGCAGCAGACTCTTCCTGATTCCGTCTGGTGAGGAGGGATGCAATGATTTATGCAATCGCCTATGATTTGGGTACAAGTGCCGTAAAGACATGCCTGTTCAAAATTGATGAATCCATAGAGATGATTGCAAGCGCTTCCAGCGCAAACCACCTTTACATACTGGAAAACGGCGGAGCGGAACAGGACGCGGAAGAATGGTGGCAAGGCATGTGTCAAACCACCAAAGAGGTTCTGAGAACAGCCAATCTTCCGCCGGAGAAAATTTCAGGCATCTCTTTCTGTTCACAGATGCGGGACTTGTGCTGGTGGATAAAAAGGGAAACGCTCTCAGAAGGCCCATGAGTTACATGGATCAAAGATCGGGCGCAGAGATGAAGGCAGTGCAGGGACACGGCATAACTATATCCGGCGTAAATATCATCACCCTGCTGAAGAGCCTGTATATCACCCACGCCGCATCCACCAGTGTGAAAGACCCCATATGGAAATACAAATGGGTTGAGAAAAACGAGCCGGAAATCTTTGAAAAGGTCTATAAATGGCTCGATGTAAAAGAATATATCATATGCAGGTGCACCGGCAATTTTATCATGACCAAGGATTCTGCATATGCTACCTTTCTGTATGATCCCAAAAGAGAATGTTGGAGCAAGACCCTTTGTAATATGTACGAAATCCGCATGGAACACCTGCCGGAGATCGTCGACTGCACTGATCAAGTGGGTTTGTTGACAAAGAAAGCAGCAGAAGACCTGGGCTTGAAGGAAGGGATAAAAGTATACGGTGGCGGCGGAGACGCAACTCTCATCGGTCTTGGCGCCGGCTGCGCCAAAGTGGGCAAGATCCATATTTATTCCGGAACCTCGGGCTGGGTCAGCACCGTCATAGACAAACCTGCAGTGGATATCAATTGCATGATTGCAGGTATAGTAGCCGCCGAAAAAGGTAAGTACAACTATTTCGCGGAAATGGAAACCGCAGGTATATGCTTTGAGTGGGTGAAAGACCATATCGCCCTGGATGAGATCGGTATTTACCTGAAAAAACAGGAAGTCATAGATAATCAGGAACGTATATATGAAAGTCTGTATGATTACTTGTCTGAAACCGTAGAGCAGGCCCCTCCCGGTTCGGGCGGTGTCATATTCACGCCCTGGCTCCACGGAAACCGCTGCCCTTTTGAAGATCCCAATGCAGCGGGCATGTTCTTCAATATAAAGCTGGAAACGGGAAAGACGGAAATGATCCGGGCCGTTTTGGAAGGAATATGCTATCATCTTAGATGGATGCTCGAATGCCAGGATAAAAAGATTAAGACATCGGAAACCATCCGGTTCGTCGGCGGCGGCGCATTATCCAAAGTAACATGTCAAATACTGGCCGATATAACGGGCAGGAGAATCGAAACGGTTCCGCTTACCAAGGACATCGGAGCCGTGGGCGCGGCAATGCTTATCGTGGTGGGTTCCGGCGGTGCGAAGAATCTGGAAGAAGTAAGCAAATGGATAAAAGCAAAGGAAGTTTACGAGCCTAACTTGAATCATAAAGCCATCTACGATAAGAATTATTCCGTGTTCAAGACCTTATATAAAAGCAACAAAAAGAGTATGTGCATAATAGGAGTATCTCCTCGGAAACCGGCGGCATTTTTATGCGCCTTTGCAAAACCGGCGCGAAAATGCCGTAAGATTTCCCTGTCTCCGTATTCGAAAATTTCCATCCTGCTTCCTTCCTGTTTCTTTACAAAGCTGAAATAATCGGGAAGCAACTCAGGGCATTTGTCCATTATCAAAACCCCGTTGGCGTATAGAGCAAGCCCTTTTTCATACTCCTTTGTATAGAAATCATAGGGTATTTTCTCTGCCCAGGTTGTCGCTAAGCTCATCTTTTGTCATGCCGATGCCTGTATCCGCAACTTTCAGAATGCGGTTGGGCTTGTCCACTGAAATTTTTATATAATAGTCACTTGGATTAAAGTGGATATTTTCATCAGTCAAAGCAATATAGTACATTTTATCCATGGCGTCGCTGGCATTTGATATCAATTCCCGCAAGAATATTTCCTTGTTGGTATAGATGTAATTGATCATCAAATCCCAAAAGCCGCTTCGATTCTGCTTTAAATTGCCTTTTCGCCATAAAAACATCCCTTCTCCTTTCTTCCTGATATTTCGCTCCATCACAATGAATTAGCACTCATTGATATAGAGTGCTAATAGTAATATATCACTTTCCCTGACAGGGAACAATATAGTGCATTACCCCCTGGGCCATATAGTCGCCTAAAATCAGAGCATGTTTGAGCATCCGGTCCCTAATATCCAGCTCTTTGTCATATTCCTGCTCCAGCAGGGCGATATTCTCTCTGATGCTCATGCCGGGGAGATTATTGAGCAAATACTGCCACTGGTCTTTGCTCCAAAAAGGATTACAGCGCGCAAGACAATCAGCCACTTCCTCCACAAACCTATAAAGATCAACTGTCGCAGCATCCGCCGTCTGCGGGTCGCCGCTGATTTGCGCGTTAACCAATATCTGAAATTTTACGATGTACATATCCAGGAGTTGAGCAAATCTCTCGGCATGCTCTACACCAAAGAAAGGTTGAAGTTTTTCTTTAAATATCTCGGGAATGTGGTAAAGACGCTTGTTTATCGCATCTATGTTGCTGAAACCTGTAATCATGCTCACCTGATAGGACCTCATCCATATGACCAGATCTCTCCAAAGAGTTCTGAAATCGTTGATCAGGTTCATCTGCCCATAGGTGATGTATTTTTCCGGACTTGGACATGCTCCCTGGTTTTGGTTGGGGTATTGATTTAAATTCTGATTTGCGGCTGCATAATATGCCGCATGATTAAGTAAGCCTTCCATTTTATGATCCTCCGTGCATTTTCTGCTCATCTTATAGTCTATGAACATAGTAATGCGCCGGTTCCTCACACCTGGAATTCAGGGATCAATAAATTTAGAAGGCTTTAAGGAGTCAATAATTCAGAAGGCTAGAAGCTGATACTGCTTGAATCACCTGTTTTTCTTTAAATATTCATCTATCCTGTCATCAAAGGCTTTTCGGATAGCGGCGATAACCGGATGTTTGGCCGAAGCGTATTTTATATCGTCAATGGACGATACGGGCAGAACTTTGGGAGAAGTTCCCGATAAAAACACTCCTTCCGCCTCATGGAGTCGACTGGCCGCAATTGATGTTTCAACCACCTCATAACCCATATCCTTGCACACCTCTATTACATGCATGCGGGTTATACCTTTCAATACTTTCTCTTCCGGAGCGGTAAGTATCCTGTTGCCTTTTATGAAAAATATATTCGATGTGCCGCCTTCGGTTACATTGCCTTCCCGATCAACAAGGAAAACCTCATAAAAACCTTTTTCAGCTTTAATCTTGTTGATTTTCTTTTTATAATCGTGATCCACAAGCTTTATGTTTGGGTTTTCCCGTTCCAGCGGAAGCAGCCCCACGGGAACGCCGTTTCTTATTTCTTCCAAAGAAGGATAATAGCTCTTGCTTATATATCCCAGAACCCTCTGCTCCCCGTCAGCCGAAAAGATAATAAACTTGATGTTGCAGTTTTCGTTCTCGTTGGCCTCCACAATTCTATGGATCTGTTCCTTAAACTCCCCGGCGTCTATGCGGCAGGCATGTCCGAGAGACTGGAAGGATTTGCACATCCGGATATAATGGTCTTCAAAAAACAGAGGGATGCCGTCGATTATCCTGATTACCTCATAAATCTTGATGCCGTCATGGGCATCTAAAATGGCTGCCAGGTCCGATCCCGAACATTCTTTTATTATGCCGTTGTCGATATAGTATTTGCCTACATTGTCGTCCATCTATTTTATGCCTCTTTTCTCTTTCGTTTCATTAGAACAGCGTGAGTATCCAGCAAATTACGGGCGCAACAAAAATTGCCGGAAGGTAATTTGCCACCTTGATTTTCGCAAGCCCAATGAGATTCAATCCCAGTGCTATAATCATAACGGAACCCGCGCAGGTAATCTCCGCTATGGCTGAATCCGTGAGGACCGGTTGCAGCGATTGCGCCAATAGCACGATGGACCCCTGAAAGACAAATACAAATGCCGCCGCGAACATGACACCGATGCCCAGACTCACGGACAGGATGGCAGAGGATATGAGGTCCAACAAGGATTTGGTAAAGAGCATCTCATTATCCCCGGTGAGTCCGGCATTCAGCGACCCCACTATGGTCAAAGCCCCTATGCAAAAAAGAAGGCTTGCCGTTACGAAGCCCTCCGCAATGGATACGTTGCCGCTGTCTGCCTTTTTAAATCGTTTGCCGATCCAGTCGCCCAATGCGTTTATTCGCCCGTCTATATCAAGCCAAGTGCCGATTACGGCTCCTACCACGATGGAAACAATGAGTATAAGAGTATTTTCCCCTTTTAAGGCTCCGGATATACCGATATAAATGGTGCAGAGGCCGATTCCAATCATGATGGCATCCGTGAATCTCTTGGAAATTCCCTTCTTGAAAAGCAATCCGATGGCGCTGCCTATGATCACAGTCGCCGTATTGACAAACACGCCTATCATTTCATTTCTCCCTTGTATTTACTGCAAATAGATTACTATTGCGCCGGGTGCTTGTCAATAAAGGATTGCGAACTTGCGCTCCGGTGCTTCTATACAGGATTAAAAGGTTTGTTGCGGTTGTTCCGGCTCCGGTGATTGCAAGGACATGGGCTGGCCTAGAACGAAATAGTAAATCAAGCCCTGTGAAAAATAATCTCCGATAATATTCGTCAATGCCAATATACGGTCAAATACTGCTGCGTTTTGTTCATACTCCTGGGTCAGAAATGTGGTGGCCTGTTCAATGTGCATGCTTGTAAATGCGGAGCTCAAGGACACCCATTCGCTCTTGCTCCAAAAGGGATTGGTGTTGGATGAAAGTTCGGCCCTTTCGTCCACATTCTGATAAAGCCGTTGTGTAAAAGCGTTAACTGAATTAACGTCCTTGTTCTTAAGCGCAACGAACAGAGATTGGAAAAGAGCTATATATTGGATCATTAGATTTATAGACTGTTCAGCAATTTGATCTCCGAAGGACAGCCTCAGCATATTTCCGTATTCTGCAGGGATTCTATAGAGCCGGTTGCTCACCGCCTCTACATTTCCGATCCCGCCGTAAAGACTTACTATATAGTCTCTCAACCAGGTGGCTAAATCCCTCCAAAGCATCCTCGCTCTAAATATTAAGTTTAATTGTGCGGGAATAAAAAAAGGACTTTTACCCGGGACTTGACTTCGGGAAAATTGAATTTCAGGAGCCTGCATACCTGGCATTTGCATTCCGGGGATTTGATTATTGACACCCATTTTCATTTCTCCTTTAATAATATATATCCACAGTATATTAAAAGATTTTCAAAACGGTTAAAGGCGGCAGAAAGACTATAATTCGTATATTTATAAAAATTATTAAAAAAACGTAGCATAGTTGCATAAATATAAAGTGATGCGTATAATTATTCTTGTTGATAAGTTGATAAATAATAATTAGGTAATTCGGAAAGAAATGGAGTTTTATCGTGCTGTTGATAAGGGCTACATTAGCATTTCTATAGTAAATAGTGATAAAGATATTGAGAGCAATCGTACTTAATTCGGGCTCTCCTTTCTTTCCTTGCACAACGGGCATGAAACTTATGCTTATGATTCTACAGTCTCATCCGCTAATGTTCCAACTCTTGAAAGTCTTGGGCAATGCCTCTAATAACCGGTAACACGCTTTTAGGTTCAAGTCCCTTGCCTTTTCAAACTACTCCGCAATTTAAAAACCATATATAAAATAAAAAAAGACGAGGTGTAAAATCTCGTCCTTATTTTGTGGCGGAGGGCATGGGACTCGAACCCACGAGGCTGTTACGCCGTACTCGCTTTCCAGGCGAGCTCCTTAGCCACTCGGTCAACCCTCCAAATCATACTGCACCGGATGGCGTGCCTATTTAATATACAACACTTTCCGCGGAAAATCAATATTTATTTGATTATAAATCACCGACTGAGGCATGAAACAAATGTAAATAGGGCATAAAATTTTGTGCAAAATATGGAGTTATGTGTGGATCAAAAGTCCCTAAACGGCCTTTTTGCGTAGAAAGTTAAAAAACTCAAGGTTTATCTTCCTTGTAATCCACACATAACTCGGGTTTTTGCACATTTTTTCTTCTAATTCTTAACAGAGCAGGTCCACAGCCTTGTTGTAATTTTGATGACGGTTGTCCTTGTAACCATCTAGTAAAAAAAAGTGTTGCATAAAAAGTCCCGTTGCGGTCATCAGGTAGTCACCGGTGAAGTCATCGGCCGCGACCTTTTGAAAGACCCCGGTCTTCACAGGTCCATGCTCGGCGACGGCATCTCAACCACCC
>DGEG01000043.1 GCA_002385825.1 Firmicutes bacterium UBA3932
ACTACGGAAAATCCGTATTTTGCTGTGAACAACGCCATACTGAGCCGGGTAAGGTCCATCTATGAATTTAAGAGGCTCAGTACGGGAGATATTCTCAAGATCCTGCATGGGGCCTTAAAAAATAAAGAGCGTGGTTTAGGCAACCTCTCTCTGAAATGGGATGAAGAGGCACTGTATGCTCTTGCGGATTTGGCCGGAGGGGATGCCAGGGTTGCCTTGGACACCCTGGGATTTATCGCCGACAACTTAAAGAGCGGTGAAGTTATAAACCTTGGCGTGGTGGGAGAGGCCATGCAGAGGCAGATGACTTTTTACGATCGAAAAGAGGACAAGTTCAACCTGCTTTCGGCGCTGCAGAAATCCATTCGGGGAAGCGACCCCGACGCATCGATTCATTACCTGGCAAGGCTCATCGAAGGCGGTGCGGACGTGAACACCATCGGCCGCAGGTTGCTCGTTATAGCCAGCGAGGATATAGGCATGGCTTATCCCCAGGCAGTTTCCATCGTTACATCCTGCGTTCAGGCGGCCCAGATGGTAGGTTTCCCCGAGGCGAGAATCAACCTTGCCCATGCAGTCATACTCCTCGCCTCATGCCCAAAATCAAATTCCGCCATCGTGGCAATAGAAAGGGCGGCGGAGGACCTTCGAACGAAAAATATAGACGATGTCCCGCTCCACTTAAAGGACAGCCATTATGAGGGAGCAAAACAGAGAGGCATCGGAATTGATTATAAATATCCCCATGCGTACGGGGGTTACGTTGAGCAGCAGTATTTGCCGGATAATCTATATAAAGCAAAAGTAAAATATTACGAACCAACTGAAAACGGAAAGGAAGGTGCTTTCAAGAGATATCTTGAGAGTCTCAAGAATCTCAAAAGCAATAGAGATGGAGATTAAATTAGCGAAGCATTCCGGATTTTGCTTTGGCGTCCGTGAAGCCATTCGAAAAACGGAAGAACTCATAGGGAAAAACGACGGAAATGTACGGATATACACTCACGGTCCATTGATCCACAACAAAGCTGTAACAGATGATTTGAACCGTCGCGGTGTGGAGATCCTCGAAAAGTTATCCGATGCGCAACCCGGTTCTATCGTGGTAGTCCGGTCTCACGGCGAACCGGAGTCTTTTTATGAAGAAGCGGAGCGGCTGGATCTGGAAATAGTGAACGCCACATGTCCCTTTGTATCAAAGATTCACAGGCTTGTAAAAGATGCCCGCCAGAAGGGAAGAAATATAGTTGTGGTAGGAGATGGGGCTCACCCGGAAGTAAAGGGAATTGTTGGATGGGCAGGTCCCGATTGCACCGTAATCAACAGTCTGGAAGAAGCAAAAAAGATCGATCATGATCATATAACGCTGGTTGCGCAGACCACTATAACCGGAGATCTTTGGGACAGTATTGTGGACTATCTTGAGAAGGAAAAAACCGATGTAATCGCCCTGCGCACCATATGCAACGCAACGGATGAAAGGCAGAAAAGCTGCGAAGAACTTGCCAAAGAATCCGATGTAATGATCGTCATCGGCGATCGGAACAGCGCCAATTCGAGGAAGCTGTTTGAAATCGCAAAAAAGAACTGTAAAAAATCCTTCTTTATAGAAAATATAAATGATTTACCATTGAAACAAATCGAAATATGCGATAGAATAGGGATTGCGGCAGGTGCATCAACTCCTGAACGCATTATTAAGGAGGTCATTTCCACTATGAGTGAAGCTATCGCTGAGATTAAAGTCGTGCAGGATCCAGAGACGGGAGCCATCCCAGTTGCAGAAGAAACTGGAGTTCAGGAGCCTGCTGTAAACGCAGAAACCGAAACTAACGAAGCATCTGAGGAACCGACAGCAGAAACAGCAAATGAAACAACCGAAGACAAAGCTGAAGAGAAAACCGAAGAAACCGTAAACGCAACCGAAGACAAAGTCGCCGAGGCGGCAGAAGAGAAAGCCGAAGAGCCGAATCTCATGGTCGATTTGATGGCTGAAATCGACAGACAGATGATTTTACCGGACAAAGGTGAAATAGTCGATGGAGAGATCGTTCACGTAACGGACCGCGAACTGGTAGTAAATCTGGGTTGCAAAAAGGACGGGATCATCCCCAGAGAAGAGTTGACTCTTAAGGAAGATGAAGATCTGACTGAAACCTACAAGATCGGAGACAAGATCAGGGCAAAGGTCATCAACATCGATGACGGAGAAGGAAACATTCTCCTTTCGAAGAGGAAGTTAGAGATCAACGAGCATTGGGAAGAAATCTCGGAAGCTCTTGATAATAAATCAACTATCGAAGTTAAGGTTAACAGGGAAGTTAGAGGCGGCGTAATTGCGCAGTATAAGGAAGTCGCCGGATTTATACCCATGTCCCAGCTTTCCGATCGCTATGTTGAAAAAGCCGACGAGTTTATCGGCAAGGTTCTCCCGGTGAAAGTAAATCGCGTCGATCAGAGGAGAAACAAAGCAGTCTTTTCTCACAGAGCCTATCTGGCTGAAGAAAAGCAGAATAGAATCCAGCAAATCTGGGAATCCCTGAGTGTGGGCGACATAGTTGAAGGTACCGTAATGCGCTTTACAGATTACGGAGCTTTCGTAGATATCGGCGGTTTGGACGGATTGCTCCACATCTCCGAAATCTCCTGGGGTAAGCTGAAGCACCCGCAGGAAGCCCTGTCCATAGGCGAGAGAATCGATGTTAAGATCCTTTCCATGAATCCTGAAAAGGGCAAGATTTCCCTTGGCCTGAAGCAAACCATTCCGGAACCCTGGAGCGTTATCGATGAGAATTACAGCGTAGGCCAGGTCATCAACGGTAAAGTCGTTCAGCTTAAAGAGTACGGCGCCTTCGTAGAGTTGGAGCCCGGTCTGGACGGATTGGTTCATATTTCCGAAATCGCCCACAAGCGTGTTACAAATATTGCGGACGAGCTCTCCGTGGGCCAGGAAGTTCAGGTCAAGATTCTGGACATTGACAAGGAGAGAAGAAGAATCAGCCTTTCAATAAAGGAGACCATTGAACCTTCCATTTTGGAAGAAGACAAGGCGGAAGAGAAAAAGGCAGAAGAAGAAAAGGACGCACCGTCTCTGAAAGAAAAAGTTGAAGATATGGTCGACAAGGCTGAAGATCTTCTGGACAAGGCGGCGGATAAAGTAGAAGAGATTCTGGATAAAGCCGAAGACAAGGCAGAAGAAGTACTTGATGATGTAAAGGAAAAAGTCGAGGAATTGAAAGACAAAGCCGAGGATGTGGCAGAAGCCATTTCCGATAAGGTGGAAGACATCGTCGAGGACATTAAAGAAAAAGTAGAGGACTAATTATATTATTATAATTATTCCGGACTTAACTGCTAACGAAGAATACGGGGGACGGTTTCATATGACAAACCGTCTCCTTATGTTTTATTAAAACCTTAACCGGGCTATAAAAAGGGGGTAAACGAGAAATGAACAATATCATCCTGATCGGAATGCCCGCCTGCGGCAAGAGCACCGTAGGGGTTGTGCTTGCCAAAACCATGGGCAAAGCCTTTCTCGATACGGACCTGTTGATACAGGACCGGGAAGGGGATTTGCTCCAAAATCTCATCGACCGTTTCGGCCATAATCGCTTCCTTGAAATGGAGGAAGCTGCCATAAAATCCGTAGATGCGTATAATACGGTTATCGCCACCGGAGGAAGCGTGGTATACAGCAAAGCCGGCATGGAGCACCTGAAAAACCTTGGAACAGTCGTTTACATAAAACTATCTTATGACACTATAGAAAGCAGGCTGCATAATATAAGCACCAGGGGCATTGCCATGGAAAAGGGCAAAACCCTGAAAGGGCTTTATGATGAGAGAATTCCCTTATATGAACACTATGCGGATATCACCATCGATGCGGAAAATCTCAGCGTAGAACAAGTAATTGAAAAGATTATAGAACGGATTCGGTAATGAGTTCTTCCGCATTTTTCAATGTAGTTTCGGTCACATGCAGTCCGCCAAGCATACGCGCGATTTCTTGCGTCTTTTCTTTTTGATCCAAAGCCTTAATCGTTGTAACGGTGCGGCCCTCTGATTCCTCTTTGGAGATCCTGTAATGGTGATCGGAGAAAGCCGCAATCTGGGCAAGATGTGTGATGCATATCACCTGGTGGGTGGAGGCAATCTTCTTCATCTTTCTTCCCACAATGCTGGCGGTAACACCGCTTATCCCGATGTCTATTTCATCAAAAATCAGTGTGGGAATGTGGTCGTAGTCACCGAGAATGGATTTAAATGCCAGCATGATCCTGGATATCTCGCCGCCGGAGGCGATCTTACTCAAAGGCTTGGGAGTCTCCCCCTTGTTCGTAATGATTAGGAACTCCACCCGGTCGCAGCCGGATTCCGTGTATCTTGTCTCGCCGTGATCCTCCAGAGGCGTTATGGATACAATTAACGAGGTGTTTTTAAAATTCAGTTCCTCGAGTTCCCTGGCCATATCGGATTCCATTTTCTTTGCTGCCTTTTCTCGCAGAGCCGTCAACTTTTTGCATGCTTTATGCAGCTGTTCACGACAAATGGCCGCTTCCTTGGTGAGGGATTCGAGCAGCTGATCGGAGTTATCCATATACTCCAGTTTTTTTTGTATTTCTTCCTTGTGTTCGAGGACCTTTTCAATGGTTCCGCCGTATTTCTTCTTCAACCGGTCCAGAAGGTCAATGCGCTTCATGGTTTCATTTATAGCTTCCGGCGAAAAGTTGATTGAGTCTTTTGCCCTTCGAAGTTCGCTGCGCAGGTCATCCAACTTATAATAGCAATCCGATACTGTTTCCTCAAAATAAGCGTATTCTTTTGAATAACTGCTGATCTCTTCCAGCAGTTTCAAGCTTCTGCCCAGGCTGTCCTGAGAGGAGGGAGCCTGTTCATATAATAGCCCGTAGACTTCGGATAAAGTGGAGTAGACGGACTCGCTGTTTTGAAGCAGCAACAATTGTTCCTCCAAAGCTTCATCTTCACCGATCCTGGGATTGGCTTCGGAGATTTCGTTGAGCTCAAATTGCATGAAATCGCGATTTCTCACGTTCTCTGCCTGGGCATCAGAGATGGATTTTCGCTCCGTTTCCAGGCGTGAATATTTCTCGTAAAGCCGGGACACTTCCTGCTTAACCGGCTCGATTTCATCCTTGGCGTATTCGTCCAGCAGGTAAATATGCCAATCCGGATCCAGCAGAGACTGGTGGTCGTATTGACCGTGCACGTCGGCAATCTTACGGCACAGATTGTTAAGAAAAGAAAGGGATACCAAAGTGCCGTTGACGCGGCAGATGCTTCTTCCTTCCGCATGAATTTCCCGAAGTATGTAAAGGGTTTTGTCCTCTCCCAGACCGTTTTCCTTCAGAATAGATAAAACAGCCGGGTTATCCACCTCTGCGATAAGCTCTATGACGGCTTTTTCCTTGCCTGAACGGACGTAAGTGGTGTCCGCCCTGCTTCCCAAAGCCATGCTTATAGCTTCTATAATGATGGATTTTCCGGCTCCCGTTTCTCCCGTCAAAACATGAAAGCCCTGATGGAGATCAAGGCTGATGTTATCGATAATAGCAAAATCTTTTATAGCGATGTGGGTGAGCATAGCTATACCTCGGTGGGGCAAAGATCTGCAAAATCCAAGCTACAGATATGTTATCAAAATGGCTTGTTATCTCAGGATATCACGAAACTGTTTGACCAGTTCAGGTACATTGGCCGGATCATCGATGACCATGAGAAGGGTGTTATCCCCGGCTACGGTTCCCACTACGTGGTCAATTTTCATGTTATCAAGGGCTTCACCTGCTGCATTGGCACATCCGGAGAGGGTCTTAATGACGATGAGATTCCCCGAGGAATCCACGGATTTAACTGTCTCCCGGAAGATTGTTACGAACCGTTCGGAGGGCGCTTGCTCCACGTTGGAGCTCACGGTATATTTATAACGCCCGGATGGAGTCAGGGTCTTGATGAGCTGAAGCTCCTTTATGTCTCGCGAGACGGTGGCCTGTGTGGCCTGGAAACCTTCCTTTTTCAACAAATCGACCAGCATGTCCTGGGTTTCCACTTCGTGGGAGTTGATAATATCCAATATCTTACTTTGTCTTGCGTATCTCATGATATCCTCCATGTTCTACAGCAGCCGTAGCGTTTAGAATTGGAATGCATATTTATTAATTTCAATTTGTTTACATTATAGCATAGGAATCTTGGACAGAAAAGCTTCTTATGTTATAATAAACCCCAGTAACGAAACATCTGTTTGTTTTAGGATGAGCTTGCAATCATCCTGAATTTTAAAAGTATTACGGAGTATGATATGAGGATTTTGGGCATCGATCCAGGCTATGCAATATTGGGTTACGGCATTGTGGATATGACGGGCAACCGCTTTACTGCTTGCGATTACGGTGCAGTCATCACCGAGAAAGATCTGGACATGCCCGACCGGCTTAAACATATATACTCCTGTCTCATGGAAATCATCGACGAATACCGGCCGGATGCGGTGGCCATCGAAGAGCTGTTTTTTAATAAAAATGCAAAAACGGCGCTTTTGGTAGGGCAGGCGAGAGGTGTTGCTATTCTGGCCTGTGTAAATTCCGGCCTGGAAGTATATGAATATACACCGCTACAAGTTAAGCAGGGGCTCATCGGCTATGGACGTGCGGAAAAGCAGCAGGTACAGAGTATGGTGAAAGCTATCCTGAACCTGGCTGAGATCCCAAAGCCCGATGACACAGCGGATGCTCTGGCTGTGGCAATATGTCACGGTCATTCGTCGGGTTACATAAATCGGTTGGAAAAATACAAGGGGCAGTATCTGTAATATAGGGTGAAAGAGGATTTATAAATGATTCATTACTTGCGGGGAATGGTCACCATGACCTTTGACGGCGGCGTTGTACTGGAAACCGGAGGCGTTGGCTACAAGGTATTTGTTCCGGATAATTCTCCCCTTTATGCTGCAACGGGAAAAGATAATATCACCGTATACACGGAGATGATCGTCCGTGAGGACGACATGAGCCTTTACGGCTTTCACGACAACGCTTCCCTTGAGCTGTTCCAATTGCTGCGGACGGTGAACGGAGTGGGCGCCAAAGCGGCGCTGTCCATATTGTCGGCCATCCCCGTGGATGAAGTAAAAAAGGCCATCATCTTTGAAGACAGCAAGACTCTGACCAAGGCCGTGGGAGTAGGGAAAAAAACAGCCCAGCGCATTGTGCTGGAACTGAATGATAAAATAAGCAACCTGAAAGACCTTGAACAATTATCCGAATTGGCGGAGCAGACAACGGCGGAGAGCGAAAGGGCAGAAGCGGTCAACGCTCTCATCGAACTGGGATACAGCCGGAGCGAAGCCATAAGCGCGGTGGGCGCCGTAGAAGATGAAAACCTCACCGTGGAAGACTACATAAGGCTTGCGCTTCGTGGAGAGTCATCGAAATAGGAGAATATAAATGGAGCATGACGATAGAATTGTTGCAACGAGATTGAAAAAAGACGAAGAGGAACTGGAAGTGTCCCTGAGGCCAAAGTATTTCAACGAGTACATCGGGCAAAAGGGCGTTACGGATAATCTCAAGGTTTACATCGAAGCGGCGAAAATGCGCAAAGAGCCCTTGGACCATGTGCTCTTTTACGGTCCTCCCGGGCTCGGCAAGACCACCCTTGCGGGAATCATCGCAAACGAATTGGGGGTCAATTTGCGGATAACTTCCGGCCCTGCCATAGAGAGGGCCGGAGATTTGGCAGCCATATTGACCAATCTCAGCGACAACGACGTGCTGTTCATCGATGAAATACATAGATTGAACCGGGCCGTGGAAGAAATCCTGTATTCGGCCATGGAGGATTATGCCCTTGATATTATTATCGGCAAAGGTCCTTCCGCCAGATCTATCCGGCTGGACCTGGCCAAATTCACACTGATCGGTGCCACCACCCGGGCCGGAAGCCTTTCTCCTCCGCTCAGGGATCGTTTCGGCGTGATCAGCAAGTTCGAACTGTATACACCGGATGAACTTGTGGAAATCCTTCGCCGCACGGCGAGGATACTTAACGTCCCCATCGATGAGGAATCCCTAAATGAACTGGCAATGCGTTCAAGAGGAACTCCGAGAGTGGCTAACCGCCTGTTGAAGCGGGTAAGGGATTTCTGCCAGGTCAAAGGCACGGGGGCCATCGATGCGGAGATTACAAACAAGACTCTGAAGGCATTGGGAATAGACAAAAGAGGCCTGGAAATCCTTGACAGGGAGATACTGACCACTATCATTCAGAGGTTCAAAGGAGGTCCTGTAGGCATCGACACCATCGCCGCCTCCATCGGTGAGGAACGCGTCACCATAGAGGATGTGTACGAACCTTATTTAATACAGGCAGGTTTTCTTCACCGGACGCCTAAAGGCAGGGTGGCTTCGGAAGAAGCCTATATCCATCTGGGCTTTCCCCTTCCGGAAGAAGGGCAGCTGTCTTTCAGTACGGGGACAGACACTTTGGCCGATTAATATGCCGATTAATATAATGAGGTGACAAATGGTAAACAAATATGTGAGCGCAGGCACAAAAAAATTACTGCTGTTATTCGCGATTATTATCCTTGTCCTGGCATACCCGTTACAGGTTGAGGCTTTTGAAGGTTCCGACTTTATCAAGGTTGGATTGAGATACGGAAACAGTGCCGTAAAGCAGTGCAGCATCGCTTCTGCCGGCGGGTTAAAGCTGGGGACCGTATCGAATGAAGGATTTACGGAAACCCTTCCACTTCCTGCTTATTCGGAACTGACAGCCACGGCCAGGGACGGTTACGTAGAGCTTCGCGACAGCAACGGAGTTCTCATTTCTGCCGACATCGGAGTAAACGGTTGCCTCATGCCATATGAAGACGGAGATTTTATATCCTTCGACGGGCAAAGGTACAGAGGGGGCATCATGCTGAAGGCAGGCAGCGGCAATACGCTGACAGTTATCAATTACATACCTCTGGAAGAATACCTTTACGGCGTCGTCCACAGGGAAATGAACATGCAGAACCCGCTGGAAGCTCTCAAAGCCCAAGCCGTTGCTGCGCGGACCTTTGCGGTAGTCAGTAAAGACCGCCATGCTTCGGAGGGTTTCAATCTATGTGCAACCACCCACTGCCAGGTATACGGAGGCGTTAAAGACGAATACCCGAGCACAAACCGGGCCGTTGATGAGACAAGGGGAGAGATCATCCGCTACAACGGCGAAGCCGCAGAAATCTATTATCACAAGAACAGCGGCGGACATACACAGAATTCGGAAGACGTGTGGTCTGCCTATGCTCCTCACCTGAGGGGAATTCCGGATCCCTACAGCCCGGAATATCCATGGAGTGCGGTAATCAGCTTTTCATCGCTGCAGCAAAAGCTGATCCAGGCACAGTTGGATCCCGGTCCCGTGGAATCGGTGCGCATCGGCGGCCGTGACAGTTCCGGCGCTGTTTCCTCCCTGATCATCCGGGGTGAAGACAGGGAAGTGCAGTTGACCAAATCGAGAATACGGGCAGTGCTGGGCAGTTCCCTGGTGCGTTCCAGGCATTTCAGCATAGGAGAGGTCTATGAAGGCGGCAGTCAGCCCAAAAGCAGCGTTTCACTGACATTGCTTTCCTCCGGAGGATCAAAAAATATCGACGGGTCAAACCCCATCTATATATTGTCCGAAAAGGGAACGCGGCAAAAAACGGAAGTAGCCTCTATCTATTTGACAAAAGGAAGCCAGGCTGTTAAGATGAAGTCCACCGATGAAGGAACGGGTTCTGCCGGCTTTGATGACAGCAAGGTGGCAGACGGAGGAACCTTGACGTTAACCGGCCTGGGCTATGGCCACGGCGTAGGGATGTCCCAGGATGGGGCTATCGAAATGGCCAGGCAAGGCATGAACTACATAGATATACTTAAATTTTACTTTACCGGTATTGAGGTTAATTGATGCACATAAATGAATTTGATTATGAACTGCCTGTTGACCTGATTGCGCAGTATCCGGCCGAGAAGCGTGAAAATGCTCGGCTTATGGTGATTCACAGGGACAGCGGGACCATAGAGCACAGGCGATTTTACGATATATTGGATTACCTTTCACCGGGAGACTGCCTGGTGATGAACAATTCCAAAGTGCTGCCCGCAAGACTAATAGGCAATAAAGAGACAACGGGCATAGAAGTGGAATTTCTTCTATTGAAACGCAAGCAGGGAGATGTCTGGGAGGCGATGGTTCGTCCCGGCCGTAGGCTTAAGCCCGGAGACCGGGTTCGCTTTTCGGAAGAACCTCTGCTTTCTGCTACTATATTAGATTACGGCGACGACGGTACCAGGATCGTCGAATTTAAATATGAGGGTATCTTCTTGGAGATACTGGAAAAGGTAGGGAGAATGCCCCTACCTCCATATATTCAGAGAGAAAGCGGTGAAAGAGACAGGGAGAGGTACCAGACGGTTTACTGTAAAATAGAAGGATCCGTTGCAGCCCCCACAGCGGGGCTTCATTTTACCGGAGAACTCCTTGATCGAATAAAAGCGAAAGGCGTTCATCTGGCCTATGTGACCTTACACGTAGGGATAGG
>DGEG01000141.1:0-491 GCA_002385825.1 Firmicutes bacterium UBA3932
AATCCCTCCTCGAGCATTATTTTGCTTCAAAGGGATTTGTATTATTAGCGGAAATTTGAGGAACAAAAATTTTTTTACGGCGGAAACTGCAAGTCTTTAATAACTAATTGTGCAATATGCGCATAGATGAACTGGACTGTGCAAAAAGTGGAGTTATAGTGGAGTTGTGTAGTGTAGCTTTTGCTAAATGATCCATTTTAATACAATAAACCGGGTATAACTAACGAATAACACACGTTAATTTCCAATATATGATAAAAATTCCAATGCCGTCACACAAAACTCTACTTTTTGCACAGCCCAGTTCCCGGCCATCCCGAAAGTATGCAAAAAATTAGTTGTAAAAAGTGTCAGACACCAAATACAACAGACTCTTTTTACAAGTTTCAAGTTTCAACTTTTTTGTTGACAAGTTATTGTCTCGATGCTAAAATCTAATATGCGCCAAAAAGCCTATAATATGCTTCGTTAGCTCAGTTGGTAGAGCACCT
>DGEG01000141.1:645-1483 GCA_002385825.1 Firmicutes bacterium UBA3932
ACCTGACTCTTAATCAGGGAGTCCTGGGTTCGAGTCCCAGACGGAGTACCAAAGCAAGAATCCGCAGTGCAGCGGGTTCTTTGCTTTTTCAATTAAGTTTAATAAGTTGTAAAAAGTGTCTGACAACAAATGCAACTTATTTCCAAGGGGCAACGTTTTTGGGATTTTGGAGGAAATGCCGCTGCTCTATTTTGAAATAAGCTACGATGATCTGGGTCGGATATGCTACCCATAAAGTAGACAGATGAAATAAAAAACAGTCTATGAGGAAGGGAGCATATGAGATGAAAATCGTAAGGAATTTTTCAGCAGAGGAAAAACGAAAGAATTGTGCCTATTATTTACTGGCCTGTTCGTTCATTTCCATGCTATAATGGAAATGTTGATCGTCATTATATTATTTAACGGAAGATTATTTTTATAGAAGAGTTCATCAATAGGAGACTTGTGTATGAGCATTCTAAAAAGAAAAATCGTGAAAATACCCGTAGCTGAAGTTATTGGAATTGATGAACTTTTTGGCCGCATGATGAACATCGATATGGAAAACATACCGGCTAAATTTCAGAAGACCTTCAACCAGACCAGAGAGCTGGCCTATCGGCATTTTACTATGGAATGTCTTTTTGAATCCTATGAGATCGAAAGCATGGACAAGGAGAGTATCCGGCTGAAAAACGGCATCGTTTTAGAGTCGGAATTGCTGCCGGATATATTTGGTCGCTCTTTTGAGCTGGGTTTCATTGTTGCCACTCTTAAGGGCTACGATGAGCTGGACGCCGCCGAGGAAAATATGCTGAACAAGCTGTTTCTTGATAATTGGGGCACCGCATTCATC
>DGEG01000141.1:1766-4109 GCA_002385825.1 Firmicutes bacterium UBA3932
GAGATGCAGACGCTTATCTTTGATGCGCTGGATCCGGGAGTTATCGGTGTTACACTGAGTGACAAATTCATGATGCATCCCAAGAAAAGCGTGTCAGGCATATTCGGTATTCAGAGGGAAAAGGACGAACGAAGTATTAGACCTTGCGATCTGTGCGAGCGAAGGGATGCCTGTCCTACAGCTTATGCGTAGGTGCTATGCCAACTGTCCCATTTGATAACAGTTCGACATTAAACGATAATTTGCCCGGCCATCGTCCGATCGAGCACTTTTCTTCAGATCAATTAAGCGGTTTCGTATCCACGTTAGGATCCTTTAGAGGCAAATCGATCCTCGGATTCCAGAGGTAAAGATAGGTCCTTGGATTCCATAACTAGACCCTTGGATTTCAAGGATAGATCTTTAGAGTCCAGTGTTTTTAAAGTGAACAAGTGGACACTCACGCATACCCCTATCACAAACAGGGCGGCGCGAATATGCCAATTGGCGATGAGAAGAATAGATATGGACAGGGTGAGCCATAGGAAAACTATGGCTCCTATTTTTGTTTTTCTCGGAACGGCCCTGTGCTCCAGGTAATTGTAGATATAACATCCCAAGACTTTATGGTGAATGAGCCAGTTGTACATTCGCTTTGAACTTCGCAAATAGCAATAGGCCGAAACCAAGAGAAACGGAGTCGTAGGCAGCACGGGAATGAATATTCCGATGAGCCCGAGTACAAGGGTTATGGAACCTGCGACTAATAGTGCGTATCTTATGACGGCTCGTGACATATGTGGCGTTACCCTCTCCGCGTGTGGATATTAAATCTTTGTATCGTCTATTTGCGATTGACAATTATGTATAAAAAGCACCTATTTGTCTGGTGTTTGTATTTGGTGTCTGACATTTTTTACAACACTTTTTACAACTTTCTTGCCAGCCGGAACCAAACTGTGCAAAATTTCAGGTTGTACGTAGATTTGCTCATGATAATTTCCATTTTTCAGGGTATTCTGTGCAAATTTTAAGATTGTACGTAGATTTACATGAGTATTTTTCTTTCTACGTACGTACAATCTAAATTTTTGCACATCTAAAGGGGATAGTTGCAGCAATAAATATTATGCACAAGCGGTTCCATTACATTAGATTAAGTGCCTATTATATTACTTAGTTTTTCAACTGTTATCGCAATATCTTTTTCACGGCCTTTTGAAGACCAGTTTACGATACCCGTAGCTAAAACCTTTCCGCCCTTTGTTTCGCATATTTGCTTAAATTGTTTTATGGTACTGTTTCCGCCTAGCCAGGCAAAAGGAAACATATGGGTTACAAAACAACCGACTTTCTTGCCTTCCAAAGGCGGCAACTGCTCAAGATATGCCTGCATCACTGTGGAAAGCTGAAATCCCCACACCGGTGAGCCAAACAGCAAGACGTCATATCCATCCACAGTAGGAGCGGACTTGAACTCCATCGGCGGCTTCGCTTTCAGATCATCCCTTGCCGGAATCACTCTCAAAAGCTCCGGATCATGCCCTTTCGCACCCAATTCTTCCTTGAGTTTTTCCGCCACGCTCAACGTGTTGCCGGTTCGAGAAAATACAATTATCCCGATTTTCATTGATATCCCCCCATCCCGTAAAAGACGGCTTCCATCGATAATAACTGAACTGTTATGCTTGTCCGAAGTATTCCATGTCGTCCCCATCTAAATATAAGTGAAATAAGAATGGCTGTCTATCGAAACTTATCTACATATTCTTCTTGTAAATTTCGAACTCTGACGATTCGACAAAATCCAAATTGCCGCTACCGCCTTTTCGCTGCAAGCTTCCCATGCATATAACACAGATTGCGCACCCTAATTGTAATATGGTATTATCTGTACATGAATCGCCCAATTTCGACAAAAGGAAGGTGAATGTCGTGGAAGGTCTGAACGGAGAAAAGCAGAGCGATCCTCGATATAAGATAGGTATGCGAAATATCAAAACTGCTGTGGCAGTAGGTATTTGCCTTGCCTTTTTCCAGTTAATCGGAATCAGCGACGGGATCCAGGCTGCCATTGCCGCTATTATCTGCATGAAGTCTTCGTTGCAAAACTCCTTGCAGACCGGCATTGAAAGAGTCACCGGGACTTTCATCGGCGCTGTTTTGGGAATCCTGGCCCTGCTTTTGATCGAGCAAATGACATTCGAAGTGTCCACTTTGTTGGCCATAAGCGGCGTGGTGCTGATCATTTACCTGTGCAATATACTAAAAGTAAAGGCCAGCATCGTTATCAGCCTGGTGGTTTTCTTGATAATACTGATAGGAGAAAAAGATGTCCCTCCGGTGTATTACGGTATCTTCCGG
>DGEG01000062.1 GCA_002385825.1 Firmicutes bacterium UBA3932
AGATGTGTATAAGAGACAGGCGCAATGTTCATGCGAAATGATATGACATTTTTTCAGCAAGGCATAGACTGTGTTACCAAACACACAAGGACAAGCAATAAATAATAGATTCGGCGAAACCAGGGGGAATTTATGAGTCATCTCGTTGATTATTGTGCTATTTACCTATTGCTTTCTTTATTGAACCTTATTTTTATTGCAGGGATTATATTTTTTTCTTATCGTATTTTTCAGGAAAGGCGCTTGAAAAACGCGGCGGATGCAAGGACGCAGGCGTTAATTGACGATGTTGCAACCGGGTTTTCTCTTAAAGAAGAGGAAAAAACTCCCCAGAACATTAAAGATCTATTAACTAAATTGGCGGAGTTTTTCAGGGCCGAAACGGTTCTGATTCATTCGACGGATGAAAGATTCACGGAGTTACTCGGCTCTGTGCATTATTCCGCCGGCGGTAAAGTGATATCGTTAGAGCAGCAGCGTACATACATGGAGCGGTGGGATAGTCATTTGAAACAACGTTCCCATTCGATAGATTCCATGCTCTATAAAGACATGGCGACGCAGGACCGTATCAGGAGAAAGAAGCACAATCCCTGGTTGTTCATTCCCCTTTACAATGAAGACAAGGTTATAGCGTTTATATACATTGAGGCTTCCGATCAAGGCCGGGCGTGGTCGGAGGATCAATTTGCCGCTGTCCCGGTAGTTTCCCGTATCGTCTCGGATTCCATTGAGAAGGTGTTGTCTCAAAAGCATATAAGCTTTATGACTTATTATGACCCCATGACGAAATTGCCCAATCGTCACCATTTTTATGATCGGGTTGAGCGGGCCATTGCCAACGCCCGTGGAAATAAGACAACTGTGGGGATCATGTATTTGGACTTAGACTCCTTTAGATCCATCAACGATACGGTAGGGTACGAAGGGGGCGACCTGATTATTCAGAGCATCGGGCAAAAGCTTATGACCCTGCTGGACAGCACAGAGAACGTGGCCAGGTTCGGAGGGGACGAGTTTCTTATCCTCTTGGAAAGCGGGTCCGATTTGAGAAAGATCACGAGGATCACGGAAGAGATCATGAGCATTTTCAAAGAACCCGTATCTTTGAACGGTCAGGAAATATTTATTACAGCCTGCGCCGGTATAGCCGTATGGCCTTTTGACGGAGAGGATGCAGGGACTCTTATTCGACATGCGGACATGGCCATGTGCACGGCAAAGGAAAAAGGCAAGGGCCGTTATGCATTTTGCTCGCCCTATATCAGGGAGGACATGCAGTATAGAATGAACCTATTCAACGGCTTGTACCGTGCTCTGGAGCGCAACCAGTTTCAAATATTTTATCAGCCGAAGATCGATCTTGCTACAGAAAAAATCGTAGGCACCGAAGCGCTACTTCGCTGGATGCATCCTGATTATGGGATGATACCTCCAAGCGATTTCATTCCGCTGGCCGAGCAGTCGGGTCTGATTAATCCCATCGGGGATTGGGTGCTTGAGACCGCATGCAGGCAGACCATGTCATGGAAGTCCATGGGACTTGGAGATCTGCGCGTTGCGGTTAATCTGTCAGTTGTTCAGCTGCGTAATCCCAATTTCGTGGCCCAGGTTGGCAACATATTGAAGAGGACCGGGATAGACCCCGGCATAGTGGAACTGGAAATTACGGAAAGTGCCATGACGACGGAGCCCGACTACGTTATAGGCGTTCTCAACGACTTGAAGAACTTGGGCATCAGCATCTCTATAGACGATTTCGGAACGGAATACTCTTCGCTGAACCGGTTGAAGATGCTTCCCGCCGACAGTCTGAAAATGGGCATTCAGTTTGTCCAGGGTATTGAAAAGAGTAAAAAGGATCAGGCGATTGCGGTAATTATCGTTAACCTGGCGAAGAATCTGGACTTAAAGATTGTTGCAGAGGGCGTTGAGAACAGGCTGCAGTTGAATTTCCTTAAAAACATGATGTGCGACGAGGTTCAGGGATTTTACTATTATCGTCCCATGCCCGCGTCTGATATGGTGAAAATCTTGTTGTAGAGTTATAAATAATGCTGTCGATGCAGCGCCGAGACGGCGTGGTAGCGGCGTGGAGTCGGCGTGGAGGCTGCAAGAAGTCGGCGTGGAGGCTGCAAGAAGTCGGTGAGTAGGCGGCGCGGAACTGATGTCAGTACCGCGCCGTTTTTATATGCGTATAAGCCAGTTGGGCACGCACAGCAAGCGGAACGGAAGACCACTTGCAACTTTCAGATCAGAAGCAACGATGGCTTATTCTCAAACGGAATTAACGATGCCCGGTTTAAGCGAAATCAACGATATCTTTACCCTAAGCAAAACTATCGATGCCTTTCCTAACGAAGTCAGGGATATCTTTAATCGCAATCAAATCATCGATGCTTTTCCCGGACAGAGTCAACGAAATCTCCACCCGAAGCAGAATCATCGATGCTTTTCCTCGAAAGAGTCAGCGATATTTTTATGCGAAACCAGATTATCGCTGCTTTGTAATTTTCTGCAGGTCTGAAAGCAGCGACAAATGACTTTAAATCCAAGCCCCCGTTGCTTATTTCAAATTAGGGCAGCGAAACTTTTTTCCTGAATTGCAATAACA
>DGEG01000068.1 GCA_002385825.1 Firmicutes bacterium UBA3932
AATATTTTTGATGAAAAAGAAAATCCCATCAGTAGCATTCGCCAGCTGATGGGATTTGTCTACAGTCTGAATTAAAAGGGACTGTCCCTTTTGATTTTTTGTTTACGGAATCATTTCGCCTAAGGTAACCTTAACCTTTTTAGTCTGACCATTGCGAATAAATGTTATGGTTACTTTGTCTCCGATATTGTGCTTGTAGATTTCACCAATAAGTTCTGTGGCGTTCCTCACTCTCACATCGTTCACATGGGTTATAACATCCCCTCTTTGTATTCCCGCTCTCGCTGCAGGGCCATCGGGGTCTACTTCGTAAATGTAAGCTCCAAGCGGTAAATTGTGCTGTTTCGCATACTGCAGGTATTGATCGCTGATCGAAACCCTGAGTGCAGGATGCTTAGCCACACCGTTTTCCACAAGTTGTTTGATGATTGGGGTTGCATCAGATATAGGTATTGCGAACCCCATGCCTTCGAAGCCCTGCACCGCATATTTTGCAGAATTTATGCCGATAACTTCGCCTGAGTAATTAACTAGAGGGCCGCCGCTATTACCGGGATTGATAGCAGCATCTGTCTGCAGCATATTATACAGGGTGACTCTATTGGAAACAGTAATGGTCCTGTTGGTTGCAGAGATGACTCCTGCAGTTACAGAACGAGCGAACTCGTTGCCCCCAGGATTCCCGATGGCTACTACATATTCTCCCACTTCCAGCGCTGAAGAATCCCCTATTTTAACTTCAGTAAGGTTGCTGGTGTCCGAGATCTGAACTACAGCCAAATCGGTGATGGAATCCCTCCCGACTACTTTTGCATCCAGTGTGCGTCCATCGCTTAAACTAACGGTAATTTTCTGGGCGTTCTGGATAACATGATTGTTGGTCACAATGTAACCGTTTTTCGCATCGATGATAAACCCTGAGCCTGTTCCGGCTTCCACCAACTGAGGAGTATATCCAGAACCATAACGATACCTGTAAACAGTTTGATAATTAGTAATGCCCACCACTGCCGGACCGACCTCTTTGGCTACCCGAACTACAGGAGAACTGCTCGCTTGCGTTGATGAAGAATCGGTAAGAAAAGCCGAGGAATTATTGCTGTCTGTATTGCCGTTAACTGCTGCCACCACAGCAGGCTGCGCTTCAAGGGCGTCAAAAACATCTGCATAAACATATTTTAAAATGGCGGCTGAAGTAAAGCCTCCAATAAGCGCACAGAAGATGCATAAGGCGATTATTGGCAGCAGTCGACGTCTCTTTTCGCTCATTATAAGTAACCCCCTTTCATTTTTGGAACCTTTACTGATAGTTCTTCAAACATTCAAGCATAAGTATAAGACATAACCCTGAATTGAACCTGAAAGTTAAAAGAAAAGATAGAAACTTTTAGTCACGGGTATCAAAAAAAACCCGGATATAATCACGTCTGGCATACAAAATACGGTCAATGAACACATTCGTATCGTCAATACGATAAAAAGCAATATAGCTATCGCAAACCAAATAGCGATAATCGCTTTCCATCCCCGTAATTGATTCCAATGACGATCCCATCTTAGGAAAATCCCGCAGTTTCTCGATAGTATCAAGGATATTGAACACTACTTTTTGAGCAGCTGCAGGATTCTTCACTTCGTTTCGAATATAATCGTAAATTTCATCAAGATCTTGAACAGCATTAGGCGAGTAACACAGCTCATACATCTTCTTTGTTACTGAAATATACTTTCACATCCTCGTGTGAAAGCCATTCCTTTTCCTCTCCCGATTTTCGCCCTTTGCTGAGCTCTCCCAGCAACTTAATCGTTGCCTGCATTTTCTCGTAATCCTCAATATCAATTAACGCATAACGTCCACGGCCGTTTTTTGTTAAGAAGACAGGTTCACCTACAGCAACATCTCTCAAAACTTCGTTGTAATTACGCAAATCCGATATTGGCTTAATATTTGGCATAACAGCACCCCTTTCTGCTGTTATTATTATAGGCTTATTTTTCGTAAAATTCAACAGCAGAATCAATAAATCACTGCCCGCTTATTTACCTGTCATCAACATGGAAACTGCATATTTTTATTTACATCCAATCCGGCCAATCCACGAGATTGCAAGCTCAATACAAAATCTGATCTTTCAAAAATGTGCCTTTCCTCAAATCATCGAAAGCTTTATCCAATTCTTCCTGCGTGTTCATTACAATCGGCCCGCCCCAGGCAACAGGCTCATCCAGCCGCTTTGAACTTATGAACAGAACCTGAGCTTTTTCATCCGTTGCCTTAATCTCTACCTCATTCCCGGAAGTAAGCTTTACAGCCGTCTTCTCCATAACAAGATCATCGCCGACGTATGCATCGCCCAATAAAGTAAACAACATAATCGAGGAATAGGGATCCGTACTCAAAACAACGGATGCATGGGGATTAATATGCAAATCATAATAGTCGAGAGGAAGATATTTGCTCATATATCCTTTGTGACCTTCAAATTCACCGGCCAAAATCCTCAACTTGCCCCAATCAAACTCTATTTCCTCAATCTCTGAATTCTTGATGCTCTTATATGCCGGAGGTGCCATTTTATCCTTAGCAGGAAGGGTAATCCAAAGCTGAACACCGAGCAACCGTTCCGATGCCGGAAGCCTCTCCTCATGCAAAATGCCGGATCCCGCCGTCATCCATTGAACTTCTCCATCACCAATGGTATCCTCATTCCCCAGGCTGTCCATATGAGTCATACGTCCGCGATATACGTAACTGATCGTCTCGATCCCCCTGTGGGGATGCATGGGAAATCCCGCTATGTAGTCATCGGGATTCATGCTGTCAAAAGAATCAAGCAACAATATGGGGTCGAATTCCTGTACGGTCCTGCTCCCCAACACTCTAACCAATTTTACCCCTGCTCCGTCCTGGGTTCTATAACCAGTAACCTGCCCTGCTATTTCTCTTCTCATAATTTGTCCCCTTTCTTTAATAACACTGCCTTTGCCGCAATCCCTATATAAACAATTAAATCCGCACTATTCCCAAAGATACGCGGTCATGCTCACCGATCCCAGTTCACAAGATTTGTTGTAAACACTGATATTATCATCTTCATTCGATGCTCCCAGCGCATATAATAAGGGATAAAAGTGATCCGGAGTCGGCATTGCAAGCCTTGCCGCATCGCCTGCTTTGCCGTAACTAATAATATTTTCATGGTTCTTGTTCATGATATTATCGTAAATGTATTCGTCAAACTCATAGGCCCAATCAAATCCTTCACCAGCCATGTTCCAGTCAACTAACCTTAGATTATGCACAATATTCCCGGTAGCAAATATCAAAACACCCTGCTCTCTTAAGACCCTAAGCTCTTCCCCAATTTTATAATGCGCCTCAGGAGGAGCATACCCATCCACACTGATTTGAAAGACAGGGATATCCCTATCCGGGTACATATGAACTAACACGGACCAAGTCCCATGGTCAATTCCCCAGGAATTGTCGTAGCGGGTTTCCTTAGAAATCAGCTCCTTGGCCATTTTGGCCGTTTCGGGCGGGCCCGGGGCATCATACACAATTTCGTATAATTCCTTAGGAAAACCATACATGTCATAGATAGTTTCGGGATTTGGCTCATTCATGATTTTGGTCCCTTTTGTATACCAGTGAGCCGAAACAGACAGAATCACATCAGGTTTAGGTATTCTTTCAGCAATACTTTTCCAGCCGCGTGAGTATTGGTTATCCTCAATGGCATTCATTGGGGAGCCATGTCCTACAAACAAAACCGGCATCTTGGGCATAATATTTCACTTACCTCTCTTTGCAAACAGTAACATCGGTTCTTTCTCATTTGATTTGGAACCGACTAGAAATAAGTTATTAAGATTTATACCCTCTAGTTGAGCAAACAAAGCAGTAAGAACGAAACATTCCTCCAACTGAAATCAAAAACAACTGTCTTTTTTGATTTGCACCTCAAATATTGACCCTTCTCTCCGGTATCCGAGTTTTTCGTAATAAGGATCCACATCGCTCATTACATATACAGGTTGGTCCGGAAAGTCTTGACACACACGCTCCATAAGACTTTTGCCAATCTGCTTTCCCCGGTATTCCTTTCTTACAAGTAAATCATAAACATAAACACCAAAACCATCATCTTCCCGGCAACGCACGTAACCGCACACCAGGTTTCCCTCGCAAGCTATATAGGTTATGCTCGATTCGAGCGCCTTAATATAATTGCTGCGGCCCGCTGGCCCATGGTAATCTTTCCAATCATCACCCTCATCAACGAGCATGTCAAAAAGCGAGGCTTCATACTCTTTGCTATATCTCCTAATCTCCATAGTTTTCTCCCATTTCATAATAACTCTGGTTCGTTTGCCTATTTAGGGATATTTAACCTGCACAAACAATTTCCTTCTTCAGATTGGAAAAGTTCTTTTCCTGAATTGCAATAACAAGT
>DGEG01000100.1:0-7446 GCA_002385825.1 Firmicutes bacterium UBA3932
GACACAGTAGGGAAAAATGAGAGCCGAATTGCGGAGTATATAAAAACACAAATTGAGGAGGACAAATTGGGGGATCAGTTAACAATTGCCGAGGCTGGTCCATTCAAAAATAAGAATAAAAAAAAGTAGCAAGTGCAAACGCGGCTGGCAATCGTGTTTACACGTTTGACGTGTTACGCGAGGAATATAGGGCTTTGCCCGCATATGAAAAACCACACGTTTGACGCGTGGATGGTTTTTTACATGAAATGCTTTTATATTGCTTTAATCCAGCGAAAGATAAAAAAACAGGTTGTAAATATAATGGAAACATGTTACGATAATGTAAATTTATGTAACTAATATGGAGTAGCATTCTAATATGGATGATAGGAAGCAATTAGGCAAACTGGGAGAGGAAAAGGCAGTTCGCTATCTTATAAGCAAAGGATTTAAGATTTTAGACAGAAATTATAAATGCAAGACCGGAGAGATTGACATCATCGCAATGGAAGGGAAAACTCTCGTATTCATTGAGGTGAAAACCAGGAGAGGCCTGTCTTACGGCTTGCCCTGCGAATCCGTCACATCGGCAAAGAAGCGACATTTATTGCGTACTCTGCGCTATTACGTTGCCTTTCACGGTCTCGAAGAAATGGACATGCGTGTGGATGTTATAGAAATTCTGGCACTAAGAAAAGGAATTTATTTGAATCACATTAAGAATATCGTTTAAGGAGTGAAAATGTATTCCAGAATATTGACAGGCTCAATTATGGGAATTGATGCGGAGACAGTCACAGTAGAAACGGATATTTCTTCGGGACTGCCGAGTATGACCATCGTAGGCTTGCCGGACACTTCAGTGCGTGAAGCAAAGGAGCGGATCCGGTCGGCCCTGCGAAATGCAGGATATCAATTTCCCTCGAAAAGGATTACGGTTAATCTTTCGCCTGCTGACAGCAAGAAGGAGGGAACGCATTTTGACCTTCCCATCGCCGTAGGCGTCATGGTGGCATCGGGAGAAATAAGTGCGGGGGAAGCTGCTCAATATGCTTTTTTCGGGGAACTTTCTCTTGACGGTAAAGTGAATGCAGTGCAGGGAGCCATAGCTCTAGCCATCGGCTTAAGAAACAAAGGGGTGCGGAAGTTGATCCTTCCCGCGGGGAACAGGCATGAAGTATCCATTCTTACGGACATGGAAATATATCCGGTGGCGCATATATCCGATGTGGAAGCTCATTTGTCCGGGATGAATCCGTTGATGCCCTTTAGAGGCCGTCCCCGGAAATCTTCTCGGGAAGTCTGCGAATCGGGAGAGGACTTTGTCGATGTTGCGGGGCAGGAAGGCGTGAAGAGAGCACTGCAAGTGGCGGCGGCAGCGGCTCATAATATCCTTATGGTAGGGCCGCCGGGAGCCGGTAAAACAATGATGGCGCGTCGTCTCCCGGGAATATTGCCCACTATGACATATGAAGAATGCCTTGAAGTAACGCGAATATACAGTCTTGCGGGACAACTGCCTGCTGAAGGCGGGCTGATTACCCAAAGGCCCTTCAGGGCCCCCCATCACACCATTTCTCCCACGGCATTAGCAGGCGGCGGCTCAAAACCGAGACCCGGAGAGGTGCCTTTAGCGCATTTTGGCGTTCTGTTCCTTGATGAATTTCCCGAGTTTTGCAGAAAAGCTCTGGAGGTTCTGAGACAGCCTTTGGAGGACGAAAAGATAACCATAGCCCGGGCTTCCGCTACCGTAACCTATCCGGCAAAGATCATGTTGGTGGCGGCTATGAACCCCTGTCCTTGCGGCAACCTGGGTCACAGCACGCGAAAATGTACTTGCAGCGAATACCAGGTGATTCAGTACCGGTCCAAAATATCCGGACCCTTAGCGGACAGGATCGACATTCATATAGAAATCTTTCCGGTTCCATACGAAGAATTGATTGATTCGGCAGGAAGGAACATAAAAAAAGGAAATTCTGAGCAAATGCGCAATGCGGTAGAGATAGCCAGATCCGTACAGATCGATCGCTATCGAAGAGAAAGGATCTCCTACAATTCGCAGCTAACCCCTCCGCTGATCAAAAAATATTGCCCTTTAGACAGGGAGTCGGAACAGTTATTGAAAATGGCCTTTGAAACATATAGCCTGACTGCCCGTTCAGGTTTAAAGATAATCAAACTTGCAAGGACGATCGCAGACCTTGAGCAAGAGGAAAATATTTCTGCGGTCCATGTGGCTGAAGCCATTAGTTATAATCGCTTTTATACTGCAAACCGCGGGGGGAAAGCCAATGGTTAACAAAGAGCAGATTCGGTCAGTTACTATCAATGACCCTAACTACCCGGAACTGTTAAGGCAGATCAAAAAGCCTCCGGAGGAGCTGTATTATAGAGGAGATTTCAATTTATGCCATACTCCGTGCCTTGCGGTGGTAGGCTCAAGGAAGGCTACTCCCTATGGGAAATGGGCTGCTTACAATATTTCTAAACTGGCTGCCGAACACGGCGTGACCATCGTAAGCGGTATGGCTTCAGGGATAGATTCCTACGCTCATATGGGAGCGTTGGACGCAGAAGGAAAGACTATCGCTGTTTTGGGCTGTGGCCCGGATATTTGTTATCCGAGAACAAACCGGGACCTTATGGACCGCATTGTGAGGTTCGGCTTGATCCTTTCCGAATATCCACCCGGGAAAGGTCCTTTGGCCGGACAATTCCCGGTACGAAATCGCATAATCAGCGGGCTGTCTTATGGGGTGCTTGTGGTTGAAGCCGGTTTAGAGAGCGGTTCTCTCATAACTGCCGGACAGGCATTGGATCAGGGCAGGGAAGTCTTTGCGGTACCGGGAAACATCAACAGCATGTACAGCGCCGGGGCCAACAAACTCATAGCCGACGGCGCAACGCCGGTGACGTCTGTAGACGATATATTAGACCTTTTGGGGATAAGAGAGATACGATCTTTAATAAAGGACGATGTGCTTTTGGGAGAAGACGAAAAAGCACTCCTGCAATTCATAGCCGATCACGGTATGTTGACCATGGACAGGCTGTGCTTATTATCCGGGAAATCGCCGGCAACGGTTAGCTCGCTGGTGACGGTTTTGGAAATGAAAGGAAGGGTACAAACATCTATGGGTAAAATTTATATTGCAAAATAATAATAATAGCAATATAATCATTCAATGTGGTGATTATTTCTACTATATATATAAAAATATATAGTAGTTTCCGGTGTATCGGATATTATTTAGGAGGTTATTAATGAGTAATAAATCTTTGGTTATCGTTGAGTCTCCCTCGAAAGCCAAGACGATAGGAAAGTTTTTGGGGAGTAAATATAAAGTGATTGCTTCGGTGGGACACGTACGGGATCTGCCAAAGAGTAAACTCGGTATCGATATCGAAAACAACTTTGAGCCTCAGTATATTCCCATTCGCGGAAAGGGAGAAATCATAAAAGAACTGAAAAAAGAAGCGAAGAATGCCTCTCGCGTCTATCTCGGAACTGACCCGGACCGCGAGGGCGAGGCTATATCATGGCACATAGCATATTTGCTCGGCATCGACGAGTCGGAAGCCTGCAGGATAGAATTCAATGAAATAACAAAACAGACCATTCAAAATGCGGTAAAGAATCCCAGACCTATCGATAGAAGGCTTGTGGATGCTCAGCAGGCCAGACGTGTGTTGGACCGCCTGGTAGGCTATAAGATCAGCCCTTTATTATGGAGGAAAATAAGGAGAGGGCTGTCTGCCGGTAGAGTACAATCTGCAGCACTTAAGCTTATTTGTGACAGGGAAAAAATCATCCGAGATTTTATTCCTAAGGAATATTGGACTATATCAGCCACTTTGGAAAAGACGGGCGATAACGGTGATGCCGATTCAAAGAAAAAGCAGTTTACTGCAAAGTTGGTGGAATACAAAGGAAAAAAGCTTACCATCGACAATAAGGAACAGTCGGATGCAGCTATAGCCGCCCTCGACAGAGAAAATTTCATAGTGAAAAATGTTGAATTAAAAGAACGGGTTAAGAAACCGTTGCCGCCTTTTATAACCAGCACCCTTCAACAGGAAGCCTCAAGCAAACTGGGCTTTTATACGAGAAAGACCATGCTGATCGCACAACAACTGTATGAAGGCGTTGAGGTGAAGGGTTACGGAACTATCGGTTTAGTATCCTATATCAGAACCGATTCCGTGAGGATCAATAAAGATGCCCACGAGGCGGCAATCCAGTATATACGCAACAATTTTTCTGAAGAATATGTAGGTAATCACGTTTTTTCAAACAAAAAGAAGGATGTTCAGGATGCTCACGAAGGCATAAGACCGGCCAATATCAACATCCATCCGGACGATATTAAGGATTCGTTGACGAGAGATCAATATTTGCTGTATAAACTTATATGGTCACGTTTTCTGGCCAGCCGCATGGCCTCCGCTGTATTCGATGTGACAACGGCAGAGATTGAAAACAATGGTTACACCTTTAAAACGTCGGGAAGCCGGACGAAATTTGAAGGCTATTTGAAAATTTACAACAACGCAAGCGAGGAAGAAGAAGACAAAATGCTGCCCCCGTTGCAGGTGGGAGAAAAACTTAACCTCATTGATTTGACGGGAGAACAGAATTTCACACAACCGCCTTCCCGGTATACGGAAGCTTCCCTTGTAAAGGATCTGGAGGATAAGAATATCGGCCGTCCAAGCACTTATGCGCCGATTATAGCCACCCTCATCGATCGGAAGTACATTATAAGAGAAAAAAGAAATCTGATTCCTACTGATCTCGGTTTTCTAGTGACGGATCTAATGGAAAAATATTTTCCTGAAATAGCCGATACGAGATTTACCGCTGATATGGAAGATAGGCTGGACAGCGTAGAGGTGAATCATACGGATTGGAAGCTTATCGTTAAAGAATTTTATGATATTTTAAGCAAGGAGTTGGAAATAGCAGATAGGGATATTAAAAAGGTTAAGCTGGAAGACGAAATGACGGATGAAACCTGTGAGCTCTGCGGAAAACCCATGGTTGTAAAACACGGAAGATATGGAGAATTCCTTGCATGCAGCGGGTATCCCGAGTGTAGAAATACCAGGGCGAAAGTAGTAAAAATCGATGTTAAATGTCCACGTTGCGGAAGAGATATCGTTACGAGGAAGAGCAAAACAGGGAAGACGTTTTACGGTTGCAGCGGTTATCCGGAATGCAATCAACTTTTCTGGAATAAACCCGTGGATCGAAAATGTCCAAAATGCGGATCCTTGTTAACTGAAAAGAAAACAAAAACCTCAAAATTTGTTTGTTCCAATGCGGATTGTGGGTATAAAGAATAGGTTAAGATATTAACAAGGCTGTACGATAGCAGGAGGTATCGAATACAAATGGGACAATTTCACGGAACGACAATTGTGGCAGTTAAGCGAGAAAACGGTGAAGTGTGCATCGGCGGTGACGGCCAGGTAACTATGGGCGAAGCGGCCATTATGAAGCATACTGCGAAAAAAGTGAGGAAAATTTATAAAAATAGTGTGATTACTGGCTTTGCCGGCTCAGTGGCAGATGCTTTTACATTGACGGAAAAATTTGAAAAGAAGTTGGAGGAACACGGCGGCAATCTGAAGCGTGCTGCGGTAGCCCTGGCACAGAGTTGGAGATCGGATAAAGTAATGAGAAATCTGAATGCTCTGATGCTGGCTGCGGATAAAGAGACGTTGCTGTTGATTTCCGGTAACGGAGAAGTCATCGAGCCGGATGAAAATTTCGTGGCCATCGGCTCCGGAGGAAATTACGCTCATGCGGCAGCCCATGCCCTCTATAAGCACACGGATATGAGTGCCGAAGAAATCGTCAGGGAAGCACTGAACATAGCGGCGTCTATTTGCGTGTATACAAATAACAATATCACCATTGAGAAACTATAATATCCTGCCTGAAACACGGAGTGTATTTGGCAAGCGGGAATATACAGGAGGTGGAGACCTTGGGAAAAAGCTTATATTCAATGACCCCGAAAGAAATCGTAAAAGAATTGGATAAATATATAATCGGACAAGATAAGGCAAAGCGAATGGTGGCTATAGCTCTGCGTAACCGCTATCGTAGGAGCCTTTTACCTGAAGAGATGCGCGAAGAGGTATCTCCTAAAAACATCTTAATGATGGGACCCACGGGTGTAGGAAAGACTGAAATAGCAAGAAGACTGGCCAAATTAATGGATGCGCCTTTTGTAAAGGTTGAAGCGACTAAGTTCACCGAAGTCGGATATGTGGGCCGTGATGTTGATTCCATGGTCAGGGATTTGGTAGAGGCGTCTATACGGATCACAAAACAAAAGCATCTGGAGCAGAAATATTCCATTGCCGACGAAATTACAGAGGAAAAGATTATCGAGGCCATCATTCCTGGGAAGAAAAAGTCTCCGCAAAGCGGAGGAGTTCGAGGCCCCTTCGACTTCATACTGGGAGGCGGCTTCCAGCCTAACCAGCAACAAACCAAAGTTGAAGAGCCTGACGAGAACAAAAGCGAGACTGAGCTGGCCAGAGAACAGGTGCGTCAGCAGCTTCGCGCCGGATTGCTGGAGGATCAGTTTATTGAAATAGAGATTGCTGAAACTCCAAAAAGCAATCAGCTGGATTTAGGCAACGAAGATATGAACATTGCTATAGGTAATATATTCGGCAGTTTTGCTCCCCAGCGAAAAAAGAAAAAGAAACTTACAGTTAGGGACGCTCGTAAAATTATCCGCGAGCAAGAGGCTCAAAATCTTATCGACATGGATCAGGTCACTTCAGAAGCGCTGGAAAACGCAGAGCAAAACGGAATTATATTCATCGATGAGATCGATAAAATAGCTTCAAGTTCCGGCTTTAAAGTTGGTGCAGACGTTTCCAGAGAAGGAGTGCAAAGGGATATTTTGCCCATAGTGGAAGGAAGCGTCGTTAAAACGAAGTACGGTCCCGTGAAGACGGATCATATGCTCTTTATCGGTGCGGGAGCGTTCCATACTGCAAAACCCACCGATTTGATTCCGGAACTTCAGGGTAGATTTCCCATAAGAGTTGAATTGGAAAACTTGACCAAGGAAGATTTTGTCCGGATTCTTACAGTGCCCGAAAACGCATTGATTAAACAGCATAAAATGCTCCTGGAAACGGAAGGAATAAAGATCGAATTTACAGAGGGTGCTATTAGGGAAATTGCAAGTATAGCATACTTGGCTAATGAGCAGACGGAAAACATAGGAGCACGGCGTCTCCACACCATAATGGAAAATCTCCTGGAAGACATTTCTTTCAACATACCGGACGTGGAGGAAAATGAGATTACCATTGACGAGGAGTATGTAAAAGAGAAGTTTAAGGATCGTTTTCAGGCAGATAACATCGACAGATATATTCTGTAAAAAAATAATATGATAAAATTGAGAAATATTTTGAAAATTAAAAAAA
>DGEG01000100.1:7619-11419 GCA_002385825.1 Firmicutes bacterium UBA3932
AAAAATGAACTGGGTTTTGCAAGAGAGTACCACAGGTGTCTTTTCTTTTGACGATCTGTGCAAAATCCTCAGTGAACTGGAAGATGCAAATGTATATGTAGTAAACAAGAGAGGGAAAGTATTAGGGGTTCATTATAAGATTGAAGAAGAAAGTGCTGCAATCGTAGATCCTGAGACAGGTATAGAGAAATTTCCTTCGGAATACAGTGACGCATTGTTGAAAGTAACTGAAACAATGGTAAACGTGACTCGCGAGGAAGCACTGGAAATTTTCAAGTACGAGTATGATACTTTTGAAAAGTTCTACCTGATCATTCCTATCATAAGCGGAGGACAACGCTTAGGCACTCTTGTTGCTACCAGATATTTGCCTCGTTTTTCTGCAGAAGATGTAATTTTGGGAGAGTACGGCGCCACGGTTATCGGCCTGGAAATCTTGCGTAGAAAAACTATAGAACAGGAAGAGGAAGAGCGCAGGGCAGCTATAGTCCAAATGGCCATAGGCACCCTTTCCTATTCAGAAGTAGAAGCTGTTCGTCAGATTTTCAAAGAATTGAAAGGCTCGGAAGGTTTGCTTGTAGCAAGTAAAATAGCCGATCGTTCCGGCATCACCAGATCAGTTATCGTAAACGCGCTTCGCAAACTTGAAAGTGCCGGAGTTATCGAAACCAGATCGCTGGGTATGAAGGGAACGCATATTAAAATTCTAAATGATAAATTCTATAGCGAGCTTGAAAAAATTTAGTGAACCCCGGCATACAAGATGCACTCATTCACCTCCGCCGACATACAATAGTACGACGGGGGTCTTTTTATGTGGCGGCAAACAAGAGGGCGAGAAAAGAAAAAGAAGTGGTTCGTTATTCTGCTGGTTTGTGCGGTGTTGGCGGGCTATGGGATTGTTTTCATGGAAAGGATTGTAAAGCCCTCCATAGCTTCCATCGGGGAGATAAAAGCCAAATCCATGATCGTGCAAACAGTTAACGAAGTAGTGCGCCAGAAATATGAATCCAGCAAGGATTTTGAAGAACTGTTGAATATAAAAACCGATGAAGCCGGAAAGGTTACCTTGGTGCAGGCCAATTCCGGTGCTATGAATCGGATCTCCTTTGCTTTGGCTTGGGAGATTCAACAGAGGCTGAAGAATATCGGCGAAGAACGGGTAAAGGTGCCCATAGGGACAATTCTGGGCAATCAGATTCTTTCTCAAACAGGGCCTTATGTCAAGCTTAAGGTTCTGCCCTTAGGGACGACAAAAATTGATTTCAAAACCGAATTTACAGAAGCGGGCATCAATCAGACAAAATATAAAATATATATGGAAGTAATCAACACTGCCAAAGTGGTTGTGCCCTTTTCTGAAAAGCATATACAGGTGGAAACTACTCTTTTGGTAGCGGAGGCCGTGATACTCGGCGATATTCCCGACTCCTACGTTCAGGTTCCTGAACGCGATATCCTGGATGGAATGGATCTGGATTATTGATTCTCCTCGAGCTCCTGGTACAATACCAGCCGCCTTCCGTGTTTTAGCATGGATGTTGTGGTATAATAAAATTATGAAAGAATTGAAAGAACTAAACGGAAAAATCAATCAGGAAGCACCCCGTGCTATCTTGGTAGGTCTGGAACTGGACGAGGATATTTCCTACTACATGGAAGAACTTGAAGGACTTGCCCATGCAGCGGATATTGAAGTGGTAGGAGAATTGGTTCAGAGCAGGAGTAAACCCAACACCGCCACACTAATCGGCAGCGGCAAGATGGAAGAGCTGGCCAGGCTTTGCGCCGACATGGATGTTGATATGGTGGTGTTTAACGACGAGCTTTCCGGCGTGCAGTTAAGGAACCTGGAAAATAAGCTTGGCGTTAAAGTCATAGATCGTACGATATTGATCCTGGACATATTTGCCCAGCGAGCCATATCAAAGGAAGGTAAGCTACAGGTTGAGTTGGCCCAGCTTCAATATCGCCTGCCACGCCTCACCGGTTTCGGGAATGCGTTGTCCAGGCTGGGTGGCGGTATCGGAACGAGAGGTCCGGGTGAAAAAAAGCTTGAAACGGACCGCAGGCATATTAAGCGCAGGATGAAAGAAATACAAAAAGAGCTGGAAGATGCCAGAAAGAACCGTCATATAAGGCGATCCCAACGGGAAAGATCCGGCATCCCTATGGTCGCCCTGGTAGGATATACGAATTCCGGTAAATCGGCTCTCATGAACCGTTTCCTCATCGATGGGATGAAGGAAGAGAAAACAGTATCAGAAAAAAATATGCTCTTCGCCACGCTGGACACTTCACATCGCAGTGTAAAATTGGATACGAAACACGAGTTTATACTGATAGACACGGTGGGATTTGTCAGCAACCTTCCCCATACTCTCGTAAAGGCTTTTATGGCCACCTTGGAAGAAGTCAATTATGCGGATCTCCTGCTTCATGTCGTGGATGCATCTTACGAGGAAAACGACTTTCATATCAAGGTGACGGAACAGGTTCTAAGGGAGATAGGTGCAGGGGAAAAGGATAAAATAATGGTCTATAATAAGATAGATCTCCTGGATGCTGCGGAGCGGGCAAGGTACGAAGGCCAGAACAGCGTGTGCATATCGGCAAAATATGGAGAAAACATAGATGCCTTGATTGAGATGATAAAGCAACGGTTGTTCGGAGACAGGATAGAAACTGCTTTATTGATCCCCTACGAAAGAGGAGATATTTACTCATACTTATGCAGCCGCTATGGAGCAAAAAACACCGATTATAGGGTAGACGGAATATATCTGGAGGCAGAATTGCCGTTGAAAGATTATCAGCAACTGGAAAACTATCGAGTATGATAGGTAGGATGAAAATGATACGATATCGAAGCGTCAAAAAAGAAGCCTCTGTGGAAAAAATTATTGAAAAGTCCAGATTCATCGCTTACGTGCGACCGGTTGAAACCAGGGAAGAAGCCCTGGAGTTTTTCGATGAAATACGAAATTTGCATAGAACGGCCACCCATAACGTGCCCGCCTATGTGATCGGGGAAAAAAGCCAGCTTCAATGGGCAAGCGATGACGGCGAACCTCAGGGAACATCGGGAGCGCCTATTGTGCAAATGTTGGTGAGGGAAGGGCTCACCAATGTGGCGGTGATGGTCACCCGTTATTTCGGCGGGATTAAGCTTGGTACAGGCGGTCTGGTCCGGGCTTATACTGGAGTTGCCAAGGCAGCCGTCGAAGCTGCGGGCATATGCGATGTCAAGGAGATGAATACCTGGACTGTCAAGCTGGACTACAGTTTCCTGGGTAAGCTGCAAAGCCTTGCAGAGAACGGCCTTTTCGCCATTGGCAATGTAATATACGAAGACAAAGTTACGGTTTATCTACACATGGAACCGGAGAAGCAGCAAGAGGTGACGGACATCCTGTCCAACCTGACGGGAGGTCAATTTACGGAGCTTGGATTGCGACAGGAGTTGGTAAAAACTTAGCCATATAAACATGCAATTTTCGTTGACAAAAAAAAGGCGCTGTGTTAAGATAAAAATCGGCTCACGAAGAAAAGGGACATTCCAAGGTAGCTCAACGGTAGAGCACTCGGCTGTTAACCGATAGGTTGTGGGTTCGAGCCCCACCCTTGGAGCCATCATTTTCATCCGGCTGGGTAAGAATATTTAGGCCTTTATAGCTATTATTACAAGTGACGTCTAGGATGAAAATAAAACTTGACACAGAAAAGTAAATACGGTATAGTTACTAACTGTGTCGAACAATTGAAAAAGAATTTGAATGGGCGCATAGCTCAGCTGGGAG
>DGEG01000101.1:0-1374 GCA_002385825.1 Firmicutes bacterium UBA3932
GAGCCACATCATGCAGCCGTAAATAGCCAGAATCCAGAGCATGTAATAGCGGCCCTCATCCGTGAAATTGAAAAGATATACGATGAAGCGGGAAGTGATAAACAGAAGGCCTCCGGAGAGTAAACCTATTCTGATACCGATCCCAAGCAGCCGCTTTGCCAGCGCGAAGGCATAGTCCATCTCCCCCCTGCCGATCCTTTGGCCTACCAGAATCAACAGCGCATCGCCCAAACTGAAGATCGCCAGAATGAACAGCTGGTTAATGGTGTTGCTTGCCTGTATGGCAGCGTATTCCGTAACGCCCATCCTGCCGTAGAAAGCATTGTATGTGGCCATTCCCAGGCTCCACATGGTCTCGTTCACTGTGACGGGGAGGGCGCTGGCCAGCACTCTGGCTACCAGAACCCTGCGCCAAGCGAAGAACTCCTTTATCGGGCCCGCAAGGATGTTCTTCCGGCCGAAGATCACGAAAAGAACCAGCGTCAGCTCCAGACTTCTCGCCGTAAGGATTGCCGTTGCCGCGCCCATGACGCCCATTGCCGGCAAACCGAACTTTCCGAAGATCAGGAGGTACGCCAGCAGCGTATTTGTGGAAAAGACCACCATGCTTATGTATAGCGGAATCTTGGTCTGTTGCGTCGAGCGCAGGGCTGCGGTGCAAGGTACGGTAATGGAAACGGTGAGGAAACAGGGGGCAAATCGGCGGAGGAACCTGCTTCCCAGTTCCACGGCTTCGGGAATATCGGTAAACAAACGCAGGACCATTTCAGGAAAGAATGTTGCCGCAATAAAGAAGACCATGCCGATTCCGAGACAGAATGTGACGGCAAATCCGAGAACCTTCCTTATATTCTTAAGATCCTCTACTCCCCAAAATTGAGACATGAAGGCGGAGGCGCCGCTGGAAAATCCGAAAAGCACGCCCCAATGAATAAAGAAAAGCTGGGTAGACAACCCAACCGAAGCCAATTGCACCTCTCCCAAACTTCCAACCATTAAGGTGTCAATCAAGTTGAGGGAAGAGGCGATAAGGCTTTGTAAGGCGATGGGTAACGCTACCCGTCTTAGTGTTCTATATAATGGTTTTGTTTCTATAACTACCGGCGGCTCCGCCGGTTTCTGCGCAGGATCTACTGTTTTCTGCTTATTATTCCGTTTGGTGTCCAATCACGTATCTTCCTATCATGTAAATATAGTGTATATGTGGTGATCAGGTGTTTTTAAGTTATTTTTGGCGTCAATTGTATTTGGCGTCTCGTATTTGGTGCCTGGTGTATTCGGTGTTTGACACTTTTTACAACTAGTTGCATCTGGTCAGGCACTTTTGGTAATAGTTGCATTTGTTGCCAAGTGCTTTTGGCAATAGTTGCATTT
>DGEG01000101.1:1598-2706 GCA_002385825.1 Firmicutes bacterium UBA3932
TTGCATTTGTTGCCAGGTGCTTTTTACAAATAAAAATTTGTGCTTTCGTTGTTAGGAGATTGAGCTGTGCAAAATTTCCGATTGTACGTAGATTTATAGAGATTTTCTCTTTCTTACATACGTACAATCTGAAATTCTGCACACCCAAGACTCCCAGGGGCGGAGTTTTATAGCGATTTACGTACAACCTAGTTTTTGCACACTCGTATCAAGGATGCGGCAGAGAGATGTTTTTCAGCACGTTTACGATTCTTTTGCAGGCCTTGCCGTCGCCGTAAGGATTCACGGCTTTGGCCATGGCATCGTAGGCGTTTTGATTCGTCAGCAGCTCTTTTGCGAGGGCGTAAATGTTCTCCCGTTCCACGTCTGCAAGCTTGACGGTGCCTGCTTCTACCGCTTCAGGCCGTTCCGTTTCCTTTCTCACAACCAGGACGGGTTTTCCCAGTGAGGGCGCCTCTTCCTGCATGCCGCCGGAATCGGTTATAATGAAATGGGATTTTGCCATCAGGTTGACGAAGGGTTGGTATTGGAGCGGCTCAATCAGATGGACTCGCTCCGTATTGCCCAGGATTTCCCCGGCCGCCACCCGGACCTTGGGGTTCAAATGGACCGGGTAGACGATTTCCACATCGTCAAATTCCCGGGCAATGTCCCTAATCGCACTGAAAATGTTCGCCATGTGCTCACCCAGATTTTCCCGGCGATGGCAGGTCACGGTTATGACTCTGCGGCGGCCGAAATCAATTTTCGAAAGGACCTCATCCTCAAATTCATAAGGTTTTTCTGCAACGGTGAGCAAAGCGTCGATGACGGTGTTGCCCGTAACAAATATCTTCTCCTCAGGTATGCCTTCCGCCAACAGGTTCCGGCGGTTGCGTTCCGTCGGGGCGAAGTGAAGTTCGGCAATATGCCCTGTAAGCACCCGGTTCATCTCTTCCGGGTAAGGCGAATATTTATTGTATGTCCTAAGGCCCGCTTCCACATGGCCCACTGGAATTTTCTGGTAAAACGCCGCCAGGGCTGAGGAAAATGTGGTGGTCGTGTCGCCGTGAACCAGGACTATGTCCGGCTGAACCTCGGAAAGCACTTTCTCCATTCCGAGGAGCAC
>DGEG01000099.1 GCA_002385825.1 Firmicutes bacterium UBA3932
AGATGTGTATAAGAGACAGGGATAATCCAATTCTTTGGCGATAATGCAGTGGGCGTCGTAATTTAATTTCACATCTGAGGCTTTCAGGGATACGACTATGTCGTTAAAATCCATGGCCTCAATAAGACGCACCATGGAAACGGCGCTTTCCGCAAGGGCCTCTGCAGTAACGCCTCCATGTTTCTCCCGTAGACCCTTTTCCAGGGAGCCAGCATTGACGCCTACCCGGATAGGAATCCCCCTCTCCTTTGACGCCTTTAATACAACCTGCACTTTTTCGGGGCCGCCAATGTTACCCGGGTTCAACCGTATCTTATCCGCACCGTTTTCCATAGCAGCCAAAGCCAGGCGGTAGTCAAAATGAATGTCCGCAACCAGGGGCAGTCTTGTGGCCATTTTTATCTTTTTGAGAGCCTCCGCAGCTTCCATGTCGGGAACGGCACACCGCACAATTTCGCAGCCTGCCTCCGCAAGCCGCGCGATCTGTTCCACCGTAGCCTTCACATCCCTGGTGTCCGTATTGGTCATGGATTGTATGGATACGGGAGCGCCACCGCCGATAAGCACATCTCCCACTCTTACCTGCCTTGTCATAGTGTTCCTCGTTTCCTATTATTTCAATATAAAGCGGTCTACATCCTGGACCACGAGATAGATCATAAGGGCAAACAGCAGCATAAGTCCGGCAAAGTGTATTTTCGACTCCATGGCATCGGTGATCTTCTTTCCCGTTACCTGCCGGATTATAAGAAACAACAGCCTTCCTCCATCCAGCGCAGGAAATGGAAGCATGTTGACGATGGCCAGGTTCAGACTGATGAGAGCAGTCAGATTTACGATATAGAAAATTCCCATCTTGGCCTGTTCGTTGATTATGCTTACGATACCCACCGGCCCCACCAGATCATCCATGGATCCGCCGCCTGTAAACAGCACCTTAAGGAATCGGAACATCTCCACAGTCAAATTCCACGTGCTGACCACTCCTGCCTTAAGGGATTTAGGCAAGGAATGTTCAAGCCTGGAAGTAATTCCGATAACCCTTCGCCCCTCTTCATTGGTAACGACGCCGCTCTCCAGAGTGATTATCTCCCCGTCTCTCTCAACTAAAATTGTTATGGTTTCCCCTTTACTTGCAGCTATCGTTCCGGTAACATCGCTCCAGCTGTCCACTTCCGTTTCATTTATCTGTATGATCCGATCACCGGCTTTAAGTCCCGCTGCTTGCGCCGGATACCCTTCCGAGACCTGATCGATCACATTGCTTGTCATTCCGATAGCCAAAGCGAGAATGGTAATGAGGATCACGGTGGTAAGGAGGTTCATGAAAGAACCGGATACCAGAACAAGGCCACGTTGCAAAGGCGATTTCCGGTTGAAGGCTCTCGGATCATTCGATTCCTCGTCCTCCCCTTCCATGCTTACAAATCCGCCAACGGGAAGAGCCCGCAGCGAATATTGAGTCTCACCTCTACCAAAGCGAAGCAAAACAGGCCCCATACCCAGGGAAAACTCGTTGACGCGGATTCCTACGGATTTGGCTGCTATGAAGTGTCCCAGTTCATGAACGAATATCAACAGACAGAATATTATAATAGCGTATATTACCGTTACTCCCATGTGGATAACCTCTCTCTTATCTCCTTATCGATTCCCAGAATGTCTTCCAAAGAAAGGTCGTAAAGTGGCACATGCTCTTCTAACACTTTCTCCACGGTATTCTGAATATCGATGAAAGCAATTTTCTTCTCCAAAAACTTCTGCACCATTACTTCGTTGGCCGCGTTCAGCACTACGGGATAGCTTCCTCCCTTTTTAAGCGCCTCATAGGCCAATCCCAGACACCGGAACACCTGCATGTTCACCGGTTCGAAGTGGAGTTGACCAATCCGGAGGAAGTCCACTTCCTGGCAGTCGTTTTCCAACCTTTCAGGATAGGAAAATGCATAGCCTATGGGAACCCTCATATCCGGCATGCCCAGCTGCGCTATTATAGAATGATCTACAAACTCCACCATGGAGTGTATAATGCTCTCCCGGTGGACTACTACCTGGATGATTTCCGGATCTGCATCGAATAGCCATCTGGCTTCGATGACCTCCAGCCCTTTGTTCATCATGGTAGCCGAATCAATGGTTATCTTGTTTCCCATGTTCCAGTTGGGATGTTTCAAAGCCTGCTCCAGAGTACCCCGGCTAAGCTGTGAAAGGGTATAACCTCTGAAGGGACCACCCGATGCCGTAAGGATTATGCGTCGAATCTCCTGGCCTTGGTTGCCTTGAAGAGCCTGGAAAATAGCACTGTGCTCGCTGTCTACCGGTATGATCCGAATTTCATTTTCCGATGCCGCTTTCATGACGATTTCGCCGCCGGCGACAAGGGTCTCCTTGTTGGCCAGGGCGATATCCCTGCCTGCCCGGATGGCCGAAAGGGTCGGCTCCAAACCGCGCATGCCCACCAATGCATTCAGTACCATATCACAATCGGCAAGGGCGGCGGTCTGCTTCAGGCCTTGCTTTCCCCAAAAGATATCTGTCTTCGGGAATTCCTCTTTAAGTTCTATCGCATCCTCTTCCCGCTCCACACAGACAATCTCCGGTTGAAACTCCCGGATTTGCTGAACCAGCAGTTCCGTTTGTCTGCCGCAGGTCAGAGCAGATATCCGAAATCTATCCCGGTTTCTTTTTACGATATCGAGGGCCTGGGTCCCGATAGACCCCGTCGAACCCAATATTGCAATCTTTTTCATCAGAACATTACCAACATTATATAATAATATACAAAAGGCGCGGTAAACAGTACGCTGTCGAAGCGATCCAATATTCCTCCGTGGCCGGGTATCAGATTGCCGTAATCCTTGATACCCATTTTTCGTTTAAAAATGGATGCCGTAAGGTCACCCGCCTGGGCAGCCATGCTGCCGAAAAGCCCTATGAGGATAAAATGTATCAACGGCTCTTCGGATATAAGATACCCGAAAAGCGTACACAAAATCACACTGCCTACAATGCCTCCTATGGCGCCTTCTACGGTTTTTTTCGGACTTATATTAGGGCAGAGCTTGTGCTTACCCAGAAAGAAACCTGTAAAATATGCCATTATGTCCGTTCCAAAGGCTGTCAGTATCACCAGCCAGAGCATATGTCCCATTCCGGTCCGGTCGATAAGCACCACATGGAGGGAGAAAAACACTACATAGAAAACACCCATAACGGTAGCCATCCCGTCGGCCAGTTGCCTTTCTTCAATTTTAAAAAGATAGAAAAGGCTTAATAGGATTACGGCAAAGAACCAAAGCAAGTACACGTGCAGCCCTTCGCCGAATATGACCAGGGCGTACAGAGCTGCCGCGGATATCCATCCTATTAATCGACTGGGATGAATGTCAATTTTTCTAAAGCCCCTGTAAAACTCGTGCAATCCAGCGATTGCAATAAAAAAGCCCGCAACCCAGACCAAGGGCCCTCGAAAATATATGACTGTCAGGAACGGTAATAGTATTATGCCGGATAATATTCTGGTCTTCATTTGACCCCTCCAAAGCGGCGCACCCTGCCCGCATATTCCGCAATGGCTTCCTCATAAAGCTCCGGCGTAAAATCGGGCCAATAGGCATCGCAAAATACGAACTCACTATATGCGCTTTGCCAAAGCAGGAAATTGGAAAGACGCTTTTCTCCGCTTGTTCGAATAACGAGATCCGGATCCGGGATATCCTTTGTGAACAGGTATTGAGATATGATTTCTTCCGTCAATTCTTCAGGTTCCAGCTTTCCCGCCACCGCATCTTTTGCAATGGCAACGGCTGCCTGAAGAATCTCGTCCCTGCTCCCGTAATTCAAAGCTATATGAAATTGAAGCCCCGTATTGTTCTTTGTCCTTTCTAAGGCTTCTTCCAGTTTGGCCACCGCATCTTCCGGCAGCTTCCTATAGTCCCCGAGTACGCTGACCTTCACATTGTTCTCATGCAATTCCGCAAGCTCTCTATCTACATAGTGCACGAGAATCTTGAATATTCCCGCCACCTCATCGCTGGGCCTTTTCCAATTCTCCGTTGAGAAGGCATATACGGTCAAATGCTTTATTCCCAGAGTGGATGACCGCTTTACGATTTCCTTCAAAGCCTTCATTCCTGCATTATGCCCTGCAAGTCGGGGTAAATTTCTTTTTTTTGCCCAGCGTCCGTTACCGTCCATGACTATGGCAACATGGCAGGGAATCTTTAAGTGGTCCAACTGTACATCTCCTTTGACAGAAAGAGACGGCTCTTGCTGCTCCGCCCCTCTCTAAATTCCTATCTGAAACCATCCGGCACTTTACATAAGGTTAGCCTATAAGTGCCTTCAACAAGTTCCTGTTTAATTACCTTTAAGTACCCGTTTTCCAGGGGTTTTCCGGGAGGTTCTGTAATCTCCGTTTCATAGGACACCCCCTTCTCCGCGAGACTCTTTATGGCTTCTTCTGCGTCCAATCCAAGAAGATCAAGCATCAGACCTCCATGATCTCCTTTTCTTTGTTTTCAATGATTTCATCAATGTCCTTGATGCATTCATCCGTCTTCTTTTGAACTTGATCCAGTTCTTTCTTCAGCTCATCTTCCGTCAGTTCGCCTGCTTTTTCCGCTTTTTTAAGCGCATCATTGGCATCTCTACGCAGGTTTCTCACGGCAATTTTCGCTTCTTCTCCCATCTTGCGAACGAGCTTGCACAGTTCTTTTCTTCTTTCCTCCGTAACTTGAGGTATGGACAGCCGGATACACTTACCGTCATTGGATGGGTTGATGCCCAGATTAGACATATTGATCGCTTTCTCTATGTCAGAAAGAGAACTGGGATCAAAAGGAACGATCTGCAAAGTGCGCGGATCCGGCGCGGAAATATTTGCTATATTCTTTAAAGGAGTCGGCGTACCGTAATACTCCACCGTTATCTTATCCAATAAAGCGGGATTTGCACGCCCTGCTCTTACGGCATTAAGGTCCTCTTTTAATATGATTTTGGTCTTTCCCATCTTTTCGTCGAGCATTTTCATTAAGTCGTCAGTCATGTCGATTCCTCCTCTCACTCTCTATTCTACGATTGTACCGATTTTTTCGCCGCAGATTGCCTTTATGACGTTATCCTGTTCATTCAGGCTGAATACGTGAATGGGGATGTGGTTATCCATGCATAGTGACGCTGCTGTGGAATCCATGACTCCGAGACTTTTGTTCAGCAGATCCATGTGCGTCAGCTTGTCAAAAGGTTTTGCATCGGCGTTTACCTGCGGATCGTCGTCGTAAACCGCATCCACTTTTTTCGCCAGAAGAATGACATCGGCTTCGATCTCTGCAGCTCGCAAAGCAGCTGCTGTGTCGGTGGAAAAGAAAGGATTTCCCGTTCCCGCCGCAAAGATGACTACGATATTTTTGGAAAGGTGGCTTATGGCCCTTCTCCGGATATAGGGTTCGGCGATCTCCTTCATTTCAATGGCCGTCTGCACCCTCGTCGGAACACCATTGGACTCGAGAGAATCCTGCAGTGCCAATGCATTGATGCAGGTTGCCAGCATTCCCATGTAATCGGCTGTAGCGCGATCCATGCTCTTGCTGGCTCTTCCTCTCCAGAAGTTGCCGCCGCCGACAACAACAGCAACCTGGACACCCATTTCAACCGCTTTGCGGATCTGGTGGGCAACCGTGTTCAACATCTCTTCACTCAATCCGAAACGGTTTTCACCAGCCAGGGCTTCTCCGCTGAGTTTAAGCACGACTCTTTTGTATTTCGGCTCCATGGTCCCTCCTCAACCCGCAGGCGCTCATAAAACTGACGCCCACCTTTAATAAAAGGACACTGTGCAAAGTGTCCTTTTTATTATACCATAGGTTTTTTTAATTGTTCATCTGTTTTGCAACTTCTTCAGCGAAATTTTCTTCTTTTTTCTCTATACCTTCGCCTACTTCGTAGCGAACCATTTCAACCACTTTGATGTACTTGCCCAAGGCTTTGGCCGATTCCTCCACATATTGTCCTACGGTGATATCCATGTTCTTGACGAATTTCTGCTCCAACAAGCAGGTTTCTTTCAATTCTTTTTTGAGCCTTCCCATGACCATTTTCTCTACGATGTCCTGGGGTTTGCCCTCGTTGAGAGCTTGCTGCATCAGAATCTTTTTCTCGCTCTCGATGAAATCCGGATCTACATCCTCTTCTGAAATGAATCTGGGGTTCATGGATGCCACCTGCATGGCTACATCCTTGCCCAGCACAGCAACTTCATCCACCGAAGCCTCCGTCTCAAGACCTACAATGACGCCGATCTTTCCGGCTCCATGAATGTAGCCCACATAGACGGTTCCCGGGGAATTCAATTTCACAAGCCTGCGTACGCTCATGTTTTCGCCGATCTTTGAAATCTTGTTGTTGAGAGCGTCTGTAACGGTTCCTTCATCCTTATATTTCAAAGCCATGAAGTCGTCTATTTCCTTTACGTCGTTTTTCAGAACCATGTTGGAAAGGGTTCTGACAAAATCGACGAATTCTTCGTTCTTAGCAACAAAATCCGTCTCTGAGTTGACCTCGATGGCTGCCGCCGCGCTGCCATCCTCTGCAAAGGCCAGGTCTACCATTCCCTCGGCAGCGATTCTTCCAGCTTTTTTGGCTGCCTTTGCCAGCCCTTTTTCACGGAGCAACTCAACGGCCCTCTCCATATTTCCATCCGCTTCTACCAGAGCGTTCTTACAATCCATCATGCCTGCGCCGGTTCTCTCGCGCAGTTCTTTCACCATACTAGCGCTAACAGCCATATTTTCTATCTCCTTTCCAGAAACTACTACTATTCATCCAGATCCTCAGCATCGTCCTCTGTGTCCTCTGCATCACCGGCATCGTCCACATCATTTGCTGCGTCTTCTTCCACCGCTTCTTCTTCTGAGTCGCCGGTATCAAAGGATTCACCCTGCTTAGCTTCAATGACTGCATCCGCCATCTTGCCGGCAATCAGCTTAACCGCCCGGATAGCATCGTCGTTAGCAGGGATAATATAGTCCACATCGTCGGGATCACAGTTAGTATCTACGATGCCCACAATAGGTATTCCTAATATCCGGGCTTCCCGTACAGCGATCTTTTCTTTCTTGGGATCTACTACAAAAACAGCACCCGGCATACCATTCATATCCTTAATACCGCCGAGATACTTCTCTAATTTGGCAGCTTCGTTTCTCAGTCTCTGGACTTCCTTCTTTGTCAGCGCATCAAAAGTGCCGTCTGTTTCCATGGCTCTGATCTCATTGAGTCTGTCAATACGGCTGGAAATGGTTTTATAGTTGGTCAGCATTCCGCCCAACCATCTCTCTTTTACATAGTACATTCCGCATCTTTTGGCTTCGTCAGCAATGGCTGCCTGTGCCTGCTTTTTTGTACCTACAAACAAGATCGGTTTTCCGCTTTCTACCACTTCTTTGATAAATGCGTAAGCTTCCTCGATCTTCTTCACGGTTTTCTGCAGGTCGATGATATAGATGCCGTTTCTCTCCGTGAAAATGTACGGAGCCATCTTAGGATTCCATCTTCTGGTCTGATGGCCGAAATGTACGCCGGCCTCTAAGAGTTGTTTCATTGAAATGATTGACATTGTTTTTAATACCTCCCGGTTTTATTCCTCCACCCGGTTCATTTCCCAAACAGCCTTTTCAGGCACCGGCTTGGCAACTCCCGGGTGTGTGTTTTTTGGGATCCGCACTGTTCGCAGATCCTGAAATACTATACTATATCGTCCTCTAAATTGCAAGGAAAATTTTCTCTTAAGTAGGTCTGATAACGATATCTGGTCTCCGCATGTTTTCTCTGGCTTACCGGCAATATGGTGCCTCCTTCCAGTTCCACTGTATAACCTGTGAGCCGCACCACTTTGGTCAAATTCACGGCATAGCTTCCGTGGCAACTGCAAAACCGTTTATCCAACTTTTTCTTAACCTGTTGCATACTTCCGTTAAAGCTGATCACTCGCTCTTTTGTATGTACATGGACTTTTCTGCCTTCGCTTTCAAAGTATAAAATTTCGTCCGCACTTAATTTTTCCGTGCCGTTGCGGGTTATTATCACAAAATGGTTAGATTCATTGTTCAGTTTCCCCACGGGCGACCTCCTAATTTGATTGTTCCTAAAAATTTGGGATATCAAGCCTTTTCAAACTTTAAATAAAGCGTCTAAAGGCGCTGGCTTTCA
>DGEG01000075.1 GCA_002385825.1 Firmicutes bacterium UBA3932
TTCGTGGCCAAAAATGAGGATTCTAAAATGGCCATTGACAGAACCTTTGAAGATCCCGAAAGGGAGTTTTTGTTTTTATGAAATTAACTTAATTGTAATTGTATGTTCATACTTATAGCGTATATCTTTCTTGTCCGTTATTTCCCCAAAATTCCGTTTTGTTCTCAAAAAAGCTTGCTATTTAATTCTCGTATGGTATAATTTATATCAAAATAAGTGGAGGGACCTATTTATGCACACGGATCTATTAACCGTTTCTCAAGCCGCTAAATATTTGCAATTATCGGAGAAAACAGTGCGCCGTCTTATAAAAAACGGTGATTTGCAAGCGTCAAGAATAGGTACTCGTACATGGAGAATTCGCGCAAGTGATATTGATAAGTACATTGAGTCTTCATTGAATTGTAACGGTCGGACGGACAAAACGCAAAATGCGGTAGTTGAGAAGATGGAAGAGAAAACCGCACCGCGCCTTATTTCACTTTTTTCGGGTTGCGGAGGAATGGATCTTGGATTCAAACAAGCAGGCTTTAATATTGTATGGGCAAATGATTTTGACCCGGATGCCCAGGCGGTATATTCTCTTAATATCGGGAAAATAGATGGCAGAGACATATTAACGGTAAAGGAAGATGAAATCCCAGATGGAGACATCATAACTGCAGGCTTTCCGTGCCAGCCGTTCTCCAATGCCGGGAATCGAAAAGGCGTTCATGACTCGCGCGGAATGTTATATAAAGAATGCCTGCGCATCATTGAAAAAAAGATGCCTAAAGTCATAGTGCTCGAAAACGTTAAGGGTTTGTTGTCAACATATTACATAGATGGCCGAAAATTAGTGGATGTCATTATCGATGATTTGTCAATGATGAACGGTAAAGGGTATAACGTTGTTTGTAAGTTGGTAAACGCCTCCGATTACGGTGTCCCACAAAATAGAGAAAGGGTGTTTTTTGTAGGTGTACGTAAGGATTTGGGAGTTGAATTCAAATTCCCGCCAAAACAAAGCAAAGACAATTTGACGCTTCGTCATATTTTAGATGTTCCTCAAAATGCGAAAAATCATGTAGACTGGCCATTGTCTCCGCAAGCATTGAAAATGATAGAATTGATTCCGGAAGGCGGGTCATGGAAGGACATTCCTTATGAACAACTGCCGCCGCGCTTCCAAAGGATTAGAGATAATATGAAAAGATACCGCTCTCCTAATTTTTACCGGAGATTTTCACGAGATGAAATATGCGGAACGATAACGGCATCTGCCCAACCCGAGAACTGTGGCATAATCCATCCGATCGAAAACCGAAGATTCACCGTTCGTGAAATCGCCCGTATACAGACTTTTCCCGATGATTTTGAGTTCATAACGGACACTTCGAAAAATATAACGGCTATGTACAAGGTTATTGGAAACGCCGTTCCGGTAAGATTGGCATATAATCTTGCTGTCGCGATCATGGATCAGGTTTTTAATAATAACGAAAATAAGGAAAAAGAACTAAAGGAGTAAGATTTATGGATACTGATAAGGCATATTTGCTGGGTCTGATAATAGGCGGGGGAATATTTGGTGACAATACCAATGTTTTTAGAATTCGCCTTCCATACAGAAAATGGGGCTCTTACCTCGAAAATCCGCAGCGTGCGGGACAAATCGCGGGAGACATATTTCGTAAAGTCGGGCAAATGTTCCGAGCCATCTATAATCTTACCGTTCAGTACGAGGCAATGCCAGGCGGAACTTGGACGATTCTATGCGAGGGAGACACAACGGCTTTACGAGATGACTTGTTGCACTATGGCATCGTGTGCGAAGGGGATTTAAAAGAGAACGCGGACATAAGTAAAATTATTGACGATTTGGTTGATGATAATTTAAAGCGCCGTTTTGTCGCCGGACTTGCGGATACGATAGGCAGCATGGCGAGGTCGCAACGGCGATTTACGGACGAACATCAAATATTGTCTCTTGAAATCAAAGGATATAATTACAAGCTGGTTTGTGATTTATGCCGCTTGTTATATAGTATAAACTGTATCCCAGATCAAGTGAATTGGAACCACCCGAACATCCACTGTCCGAGCAATCCGTATTATCGGCAATGGAATAAAGGTTTTAAGCTCAGAATCCTGCTCGATCAGTTCGCTCGATTTGGAGCTTTTGCTTTTCGGACAAAGGTAGAGACTGCGAATGAAAATCGAAGACTACAACAACAGACTCATACGGCTGAAAGATGCGAAACAAGAGCGGTGCATGTGACCCCGTCAACGGTACATCCGGCCGAAAACGATCCTCGATTACCTGATGAGATACGAGGAGGACATTATATTCATTTTCGGCATTTTTGCGCCGTAATGCGATGCGAACATGCCCCGTATAGCGAGATAAACAAATACTTTGACAATTTGGGGGAAATCGTCAATCCCTTCCCTATCCTATGTAAAGAATCTTATTTGAGAATAGAAGAAATTATCAGATCTGACGATCTGTTATCTCGAAGGAATTATGATATCTTAAGCATTGATATATCTTCACTATTGTCTCTTTATAACGATAACCCGTTACTTCTGTTATTTGGGAACTCCCCGAAAAACGGGTATCCGATCACCGAGATTCTGAAAGCCGTTGCCTATATAATCGCTGATGATGACGAATTGAACGGCAGGAGACCAAAAGGGGGATATATTCAGATCATTGAGCGACATATTCAATGCACTCCGAATTTACGCATTGAGTTTAGAAAACCGGATTTGCTCACCCCATTGGTAATAGTGGGTAACGGAAAGGGAGCGCTGGTAGGAGCGGTAAATCCTGATGTATATGAACGCCTGATCACACGTTCGCCCGACAATGAATATAAGTTGCTCGTCAGGCGTATTACCGAGGATGACTTGCGAAATGGCTAAAGAACGTCATGAAGTTACATATTATCCCGAAATTCAAAATTTCATAGAAACACAGATCAAAAGCAATTTTCGAGCAAAATGCCTTCGCGAACTCGAGATGTTTTGGGGTATTGGTGAGCTAAAATCGAATCTTCAACGCATCCTCTCCGAAAACCCGGAAAAATGTGACTGTGCTAAAGATTTTATCCAGCGAACCCCGCCGTTGAATCTTGATATCTTTGCATTGGTCACGGATGGAATAAAATATGAGCTAATTATTCTCGAGGTAAAAAAAATGAAAAGCGCGGGATTGAAAGAATGGTCGCAACTTATTGGATATTGTCTTGTTTCGGGGGCTAAATTCGGTTTGTTGGTCAATATAGACAATGGTGCAAGTTATCGACTAGATCAACTTCTTTCGACTGAAGAGCATCTATTCCATATCCGGACGATAGTTGGTGATGAGATCCGCCAACATTTCCTCGGATTTATGCAATGGGACAGTGTATCGAAATGCTTTGATTACAGCAATCTTGGAATCATTAAATCCTTGTCGGAGTTAACAAACAAGCTCATATCGGAGTTTTCGCAATAACGAGTGTTATCTGGGGATGATATCATGGACGTTTTAACGCCGGAGCAAAGGCGCAAAGCGATGCAGGCCGTAAAATCGAAAGACACGTTGTTAGAACTCAGATTAAGAAAGAAACTATGGGAAAAGGGATATAGATATAGAAAAAACTACAAGGGATTACCTGGAACGCCGGATATCGTGTTAACTAAATGCAAAATTGCAATCTTTTGCGACTCTGAGTTCTGGCATGGTTATAATTGGGCCGAAGAAAAGAAACATATTCACACCAATAAGGAATTTTGGACGCGGAAAATTGAAAGAAACATTGAACGAGATAGAGAAGTTACGAAGGAGCTGGAGTCACAAGGCTGGATCGTACTTCGGTTCTGGGGACGAGAGATTCAGAAAAACCTTGATGGTTGCATAAGAAGGATCGAAGAAGCAATCCAAAAAAGAAAGTCTGAACAAATATAATACCTTATAGATGAGTGTTCAGGACTCCCCGAAAGGGAGTTTTATTTTTGCTAAAAGGGGGTGCGGTCTGTCCCAAATTCTGTGTAACTCCGAAAACTGGTGAAAAACAGGGCAAAGTTTTTTATCTGCGGCAGCGGTCTAATTCGCTGCCGCTATCTTTCAACATAGCGCCGATGAGGATAATTGTCAACGGCGTTCTCAGGTTTGCTCCTGACAGGCGTGCTTATTCCACCGGCATCCGGTCGGCGAAAAACACGGACAGCTGGGCATAGATTATACTCCAATCCTGCCGCCGGCCCGTCCACTTTTTCGTAATGTCCACCATGGCCAGATACAGCATTTTCAAAAGGCTGTCGTCCGTTGGAAAGACGGATTTGGACTTGGTCACCTTTCGCAACTGGCGGTTGAAACCTTCTATCGCATTGGTGGTATAGATAAGCCGTCGTACCTCCTGCGGATACTTGAAATAGGTGCTCAGGTTCGGCCAGTTGTCACGCCAGGACTGGGAAATCTTCGGGTATTTCTTGTCCCAGCGGCTCGAAAAAGCATCCAGAGCGTCCAATGCGGCCTGCTCGTCCACGGCGGCGTAAACAGCCTTCAGGTCGGCCATGAGAGCCTTCATGTCCTTGTAGGAAACATATTTGCTGGAGTTACGCAGCTGATGAATGATGCAGTTTTGAACTTCGGTCCTGGGATATACCGCTTCAATCGCATTGGTGAAGCCGGCCAGATTGTCCGTGCAGGCGATAAAGATATCTTCCACTCCCCGGTTTTTCAGCCCGTTGAGCACTGTGGCCCAGAACTTGGCGCTCTCATTTTCGCCTACCCACATCCCCAGGACGTCCTTTTTCCCGTCCAGATTTATGCCTATCGCAATGTATACCGCTTTCTTCACTATCTGCCCTTCGCTGCGGACATGGTAGTGGATGGCGTCCAGAAACACCTCTGCGTAGACAGCCTCCAGAGGACGCTGCTGCCACTCCTTCGCTATGGGAAGAATCTTATCCGTGATGCGGCTGACGGTTGTATCCGAGACTTCTATGCCGTATATGTCCCGTATATGTTCCTCTATATCCCCGGTGGTCATACCCTTGGCGTACATGGACAGTATCTTTTCTTCTATATCCTGGCTTATGCTCGACTGGTTCTTTTTTAGTATCTGCGGTTCAAATTCGCCTTTCCGGTCCCGGGGCACGGAGACGTCCACGTCTCCGAAACTGGTGCGCTAAGTCTTGCTGCTGTAGCCGTTCCGGCTGTTACCCGTTTTCTTGTTCTTGTAGTCGTACTTGCTGTAGCCTAATTCCTCGTCCAGTTCCGCTTCCAGGCCGTTTTCCATAAACTCGGCAATGGTTTCCTTGAACAGAACACAACATCGGAGGTTTACACAATTTTAGGGATGGTCTCGGGGGTGCGGACATTTTTTTGGAGTTTTTCATGCTATTAAACCTATACTACATCGATAATCAATAGGACTCATTGCTCCTAGTGATATTTTAATACGCTTTTCATTATACCATATAAGATAATTATTAAGTTCATTGATGAACTGCTCTATTGAAACTCCTTTCCTTGAACGGTTATAAAACATCTCATTTTTTAGTCTTCCAAAGAATCCTTCACAAGCAGAATTGTCTGGTGGACAACCTTTCCTGGACATCGATCTGATCAATCCGGATTTTTCAACTCTTGAGAGCCATCCAGGCCACCGATAATGCCCACCTCTATCTGAGTGTATGATTGGATGCTCTTTATCTGAAAGCTGACTTATAGCATCATCCAGCATTGTATTAACCAGTTCTGCGTCCGGGCTGGTCCCTATCGTCCAACTGACTACCATCCCATCAAAGCAATCAATTATCGGCGAAAGATAAACTTTACCGGCAGGTATGCGGAATTCAGTAAGATCGGTCAGCCATTTGGTGTTTGGAGCATCTGCATGGAAATTACGGTTGATTACGTTCCCCGGGGCAGGACTTATCTCCCCCTTATAGGAACTGTAATTTCGTTTTTTCCTGTATGATATAACAAGTCGTTCCTCTTTCATTATTCTTCGTATAACTTTTTCTGAGACTATTGTACCGCTATTCCTGATTATTGCATGCACTCGCCTGTAACCATAGCGGCGTTTGTTTTCACAAAAAATATCTTTTACCTTTGTTCTCAGGTTGCCATATTTATCAGGCAGTTTCAGGGTTTCTTTCTGATAATAATAGCTACTTTTTGACAAACCTACTATCTCAAGTAAATTATTCAGTGGATATTTTGTTCTTAGGGCATCGATCAGTATGCTTTTTTCTCTGTTTGTCAGATCCTTCTGATCGATGCCCAGGTCTTTTTTTATGATTTCTGCCACCTTTTTTAAAATTTCAAGTTCCATTTGCTTGCGATATATCTCTTTTTTCAGAGACTCGACTTCTGCTAATTGCGCTTCCTTGTTATCAGGTAACGATGGTTTGCCTGATCCATACATATCTTTTTCGTTCTCCTTACCGAGCAGTTCTTTTTTCCATTTATAGAGGACGCCTCTGCTAGTTCCTATCCTGTCAACAACGGCAGCAGCAGATCCTTCTCTGTTACACAGTTCAATGACCGCATTATTTTTCTGCTCTTGAGAAAATTGTATCATTGTACCGCGTTCTATACGAGCTTTTCGTTCACCAGGCGCCAGTTCGTCAATCCATTTCGGAAGTTCATCCCGTGATGGATATCCTAATGCTCTCACCGTACGGGTAATGTTGCGGCCATGCTCCAGATAATAATTGACAGCAGCTTTTCTCTGCTCGGATGTATATTTCGGGCGTTTGATGTATTGCTTGTGCAAATCACCTATTTCTTTATATTCTTTATACCATCGAACTAACATTTTACGATTTGGATAACCGAGTTCCCTAATGGTTGCGGCTACGCTAAAATCATACTTAATGTATAACTTTACTGCTTTCAATCGATCTTCATATGAATACATGGACTACCTCCTGACTCGTTTTAAAGTCCAGTTTTTGTCCGCACCCCCAAGTGAGGAATTTTATCTTGCAAAAAACACATTTACGTACTTCTTCTGAAAATCCAGGCGGTATTTTTATACTAGGTCTACCGAAACGGACGCCTTTTGCTTTGGCAGTAGCAATGCCTTCCGCTTGTCTTGTCTTAATTTTTATTCGCTCCTTCTCGCTCAAGTAGGCGAGCAGCTCGAAAACAATATTAGCAATCAAGAGCTTTTCAGTTGAACGCAATAGTAGAAAAGATGTTATTATAATCACGTGTTTTATTGCATAAAGATAATAAGCAGTAATATATCTATCCTGTCTCCTCAACCCCATCAAAAATAGCCATTATCTAATCCGTTAACTCAACTATACAACTTTCAGGCTATTGATATGTTCCCGCAAACAATAAAAATATGGGTTTCCTGAAATTGTCGCCTCCAACACAGTAGCTGCATGAAAAGCTCAATATCTGGAAACCCTTTATTTACAAGCTTTT
>DGEG01000162.1:0-1822 GCA_002385825.1 Firmicutes bacterium UBA3932
AGATGTGTATAAGAGACAGCCACGTGCCTTGTAAACGGGAAGTTGTCGTAAGCCTTCAAAACTTCCACGTGATAATCGAAAAGCATTGCCGTTGCCAGGTTTTGTGCCAGGGTCTTGGGATTGCAGGAGATATAAACGATTTCCTTAACCCCGTAGTTCAGTATTTTTTCCATGGCTTTAGGATGGACACCGGACCTGGGAGGATCCAGGAAAATCACATCCGGTTTTTCTTCGATGTCGTCCAACACTTTGGGCACATCTCCCGCGATGAAGCTGCAGTTTGTAAGTCCGTTCATCTTGGCGTTTGCCCTAGCCGCTTCCACAGACTCCTCCACCAGTTCAATTCCTATGACCTTTTCAGCCTGAAGAGCTGCCGTCTGGGCTATGGTTCCCGTACCCGAATAGAGATCGAACACCGTTTTGCCGGAAAGATCCGGAATTAGTGATAATGCCTCGGTGTACAGGCGTTCCACTGCCAACACGTTGGTCTGGAAAAAGGAAAAAATATGAACGCGGAACTTCAGTCCCATCAATTCCTCGTTATAATAGTCCCTGCCGGATAGAATATTCAATTTGTCACAGCGGATGGAATCTGACAGGTTATCGTTTTCCGTATGCAGGATGCCCACCACGCTGTTCTTCAGCTCCAATCCTTCTATTAGAGAAACGAACGCTTCTCCGTCAAAAGGAAACTGGGTACTTGTCACTATGTTTACCAGCAATTCGCCGGTGTGTTCTCCCTTACGAAGGACCAGATGGCGAAGCAACCCTTTGTGGCTCTTCTTATGATAGAAAGGATAATCCCGTTCCAGGGCGAACTTCAAAACGGCCTGCAAAATCTTATTGAAATCCGGGTCCACCAGCTGGCACTTATCCGTGGTAATAACGGACATATGGCGCCCCCGCTTATGGAGACCCAGGGTCATCGCGCCGTCCTTTACCTCATTGCCAAAGGTATATTCCATCTTGTTTCTGTAGGCGTAGCGCTGGGGACTTCCTTCGATTCCAAGAAAGCGCTCATAGCTCACCTGATTTTCCTTAAAATGGCGCAGGACTTCTTTCGCCTTCAGCTCAAGCTGATCGGTGTAAGGAATGCCCTGGTAGATGCACCCACCGCAATCGGCTCGATGTTCACATAAATCCAATTGCACTTGTTCCTTTCTTTGTCTCACGCCGGAAAGCGCAGACCTCCTAAAATACAAAGACGGTTTCAACGAACCGTCCCCCTTCCCTACTTCCGCATTTTATCCAGCTCGTTGAGATCGTACGGAGTCTCTTGATATACAAAGTTCAGCCAGTTGGCAAAGAAGAGGTTGGCATGACCTCTCCAACGGACCATTATACCCTTTGCAGGATCGTCATCTACGAAATAGTTCTCAGGTACGTCGATGTCCAGGCCTTTTTTAAGGTCACGCTCGTATTCCAGACGAAGGGTTTCCTTGTCGTATTCCGCGTGGCCCTGAGCGAATATCATCCGCTTGTCTTTCGTTGCAACCATGTGAGCCCCTGCAATATCCGACTCTGCCAATATGTCCAGTTCGGGAACTTTCAGAATATCCTCCGTCAAGACCTGTGTATGCCTGCTGTGGGGCACGTAAAAAACCTCATCGAAGCCTCGCATCAATTCCGATTTGCTATCTTTAAGTTTATGCGGATAAACGCCGAATAATTTCTTCGGCAGCACATGTTTGTTAATTCCGTAATGATAATACAGAGCAGCCTGGGCGCCCCAGCAGATGTGCAGGACGCTGAATACATTGTCCTTTGTGTATTCCATTATATCGGTCAACTCTTTCCAATAATCCACATCTTCATAAGGCAG
>DGEG01000162.1:2093-2521 GCA_002385825.1 Firmicutes bacterium UBA3932
GGCGATCTCCAGCGGACGGATGTCTTGTGTTTCGGCCCGAAGATGATGCATGACGAAGACGTTTTCATCTCTCAGTATGTCATAGGCTGGCAATCCTTTTGGTACAATGATTGGCATGTGTCTTCACTCCTCCGTTTCGATTCTGTCTCTCTTTTCCGGCTATCGGGCCGGCTCCGTCTCGTTTTCCATGTGTTCTTCTTCGTATTTGGAAAAGAATTCTTTTTTGTATTCCGGAAACCGGTCTTCTTCTATAGCTGTGCGGATATTGCCCATCAGGTTTACAAGANNTTCGATTCATGAGAATCCATGGTGAGAAGCTTTACGTTCACCTGCAGCGGAGTATTGGCAAGGAGACGTATTAACTGGGTCTCCGTAACTTCCTTTGTGGGCATCAGGTTTACGATGGCGATCTCCAGCGGACGGATGTC
>DGEG01000162.1:2881-4363 GCA_002385825.1 Firmicutes bacterium UBA3932
ATATTGCCCATCAGGTTTACAAGAAAATATAGATTGTGATGGGTCAGCAGCATAGAGGAAAGGATTTCCTTGGCCTTGAACAAGTGGCGCAGGTAAGCCCTTGAATAGTTCCTGCAAGTGTAGCAGTCGCATTCCGGATCCAGGGGCGAAAAATCCCTTTCGTACTTGGCATTTTTAATGGAAACCTTGCCTCGGGACGTCAATGCCATACCGTTTCTTGCAATTCTCGTGGGAAGCACGCAGTCAAACATGTCGATCCCCCGCTCTACGCCTTCAAACAGGCAGTCGGGACTTCCCACGCCCATCAAATACCTGGGCTTGTCCTTGGGCAGAAGCTCAACGCAGTTATCCATAACCTCATACATAATTTCTTTCGGTTCCCCCACGGAGAGTCCGCCGACGGCATAGCCGGGAAGGTCCATCTCCACGATCTCCTCAGCGCTTTGCCTTCGCAGATCTTCGTACATTCCTCCTTGCATGATGCCAAAGAGGGATTGCTTTTCTGTATTTTTATGTGCCTCCTTGCAGCGGGCAAGCCACCTTGTGGTCCTCTCAAGGGATTGCTTAACATAGTCTCTGTCCGCCGGATAGGGAGCGCATTCGTCAAAAGCCATGATTATGTCGGAACCCAGTGCATTCTGCACCTCGATGGACTTTTCCGGTGTGAACATATGGGTTGAGCCGTCTATATGGGAGCAGAAAGTCACGCCCTCTTCTGTAATTTTCCGCAGATGTCCCAGGCTGAACACCTGGAAGCCGCCGCTGTCTGTAAGGATGGCTCCGTTCCAATTCATGAACTTGTGCAGGCCGCCCGCTTCACGTACGATCTCGTGGCCCGGCCTCAGATACAGATGATAGGTGTTTGAGAGAATAATCGGCGCGCCTAATTCCCTCACCTCTTCCGGCCGCATGGCCTTCACCGTAGCTGCCGTTCCCACCGGCATGAACACCGGAGTTTCGATGATGCCGTGAGGCGTCTTTAGTTGGCCCCTGCGGGCTCTTGTTCTGTTGCATACTTTCTTCAGGTCGTAAGTTACTGCGTTCATTGCTGTCCTTTCTATAAAAGCAGCATGGCATCGCCATAGCTGAAAAATCTATATCTTTCTTTTACCGCCAATTTATATGCTTCCAGGATCTTCTCCCGGTCATAAAAGGCAGAAACAAGCATTAAAAGCGTGGACTTGGGCAGGTGGAAATTGGTGATCTGGCTGTCGATAACCCGGAACTTAAAGCCGGGATAAATGAAGATGTCCGTATTTCCGTGTCCCGCCTTTATGGTACCGTCTTCTGAAGCGGCGCTTTCGAGAGTCCTGGTTGATGTCGTGCCTACGGAAAAGATCTTTCCGCCGGAGGCCTTGGTCTTGTTAATCAAATCAGCCGTCTCTTCATCGATCCAGTATTCCTCAAAATGCATCCTGTGTTCTTCGATGTTTTCACATTTCACAGGTCTGAAGGTGCCTATCCTGTCTCTTATACACATCT
>DGEG01000042.1:0-2040 GCA_002385825.1 Firmicutes bacterium UBA3932
CAAGAAAATGTCCGCACCCCCCTTTTATATTTGCATCATGCACCAAGTACGGATTTGCATCATGCATCATAGACGGAGGTTGGAATGAAGATAATCAACGAGAAGGGCAAACTCTTTGGAATCATTAACGTAGTGGATCTGCTGGTTTTGGTTGCCATCGTTGTAGTTGCCGGCGCCATCGGCGTTCAGCTCTTTGGGCAGAAGATCAACGATGCTGTATCTCCTCAAGTAGACCTGACGGCGGAGGTTGTCATCATCGGCACAGCTCCCAGATTGGTGGACGAGATACTTCGGCAGGATCTGGTGGGGGAGAGACTGGTAGCCGGAAACGAATACATGAACGCAACCATTACCGACGTGTGGCTTGAGGATTATGTAATGCAAGCCATTCGTGATGACGGAGTCATAGTGGATGCCACGGATCCAAGCAAAAAAGACGTGGTTATCGAGATAAAAACAAAGGTTGCCAAGGATACTCCCAGTCCTAAAATAGGCAGCCAGGAGCTGCGGGCCGGGAAGACTTTTATCGTGAAGACCCAGACCTTTGAGTGCAGCGGCACCATTCGCTACGTGGAGATCGGCCAGTAATTTGGTTGCGTTGAAATGGATAGGTAAAGTCAGTGAACCGGCAGCATAAAACCGGCCGGTTTCCTTATCTTATAATGACCGACAGAGAATTGGTGTTAGAAATAGGCTGGGATAGTCTGAGGTGAATGAATTGACAGGGATTATTCAGAGCAGTTTAGTTTTTCGAGGGCTAAAGGCCTTTGTTTTAGCCCTATATAATGCCTGGCCCTACAGCGTGCTGGGCAGGTTGTCTGCTTTTTTGAAAGAAAACTACGAGGTTTCATGTACGAAAAAGATATGGATCCGTTTCTGCAATGTGGAAAACAGGGCTGCTTACTCCCGGTACGGCAAGGCCCTCGGAAAGCTGCGCAAACTGCTGCTTTCCCTAGGACGGATATTGCAACAGAGTCTTTTTTATCGCCTGTTAGTTTTTGTTCGGGATGTGTATTTTCGCGTCACTAAGGGAAGTTTACTATTTGAACAGATCCACAGGTTGAGCCTTCGTCAATGGTTGCTTGTGGCCTTTGCTTTCTATCTTCCCTTGGAGTACATCATCCGCGACAAGGTATCCATCGGGTTTGTAGCCTCCGTTTGGGAGGAACTGTTCATAATCGCAGCAGCCTTTCTTATCCTTTGGAGGATGGCGTTGGGGCAGAGCAAAGCCATGGGTCGGGAGACTCCCGTAGACGGCTATATTCTATTATTCATTGCTGTGGGCTTCCTCCTCATGTCCCTTGTGGCGCCCTATCCTGCGGTGGCCTTTGCCGGGTACAGGGCTGTGGTGACCTACATGGTCTGGTTCTTCCTGGTAATCCGGCTCCTTGAAAGTGACAGGGATTTCAAGCTTGTATTTTTCGGATTGTTGATCATGGGAGCGCTGTTCAGCCTGCACGGCATCTATCAATATATCGTCGCAGTGCCCATACCGGCCAGTTGGGTCAGTCAAACGGAGATGGGTGTTCGGACCAGGGTTTTTTCCATCACCGGCAGTCCCAATATATTCGGTTCCCTCATCGTTCTGACGGCCCCCCTTGCCGCTTCCATGATCTATTACTGTAAAAGGATTTGGGCAAAGCTGTTTTTCCTGGGGGTTACGGGAATCATGTGCCTGTGCCTGCTGTTCACCTTCTCCCGGGGCGCCTGGGTGGGCATGGTGGTAGCCGTTATCCTTTTCGCTCTTTACATGGACAGGAGGTTGCTGGGAGTCCTGGGAGGTGCAGTGGCGGCAGTTCTGGTCTTCGTTCCCTCCATCACGTCGCGGCTGACCTATCTGTTTACCAGTGATTACGCTGAGGCTTCAGCTGTCGGAGGCAGGGCTCTGCGATGGGCTGTAGGCCGGCAGCTTTTGATGGAGAATAACTCCTGGCTCGGTTTCGGATTGGGACGCTTCGGCGGGGCCGTTGCCATGAACAACAAGCTCCTGGATGAGACAGAGGAATTCAGTTATTTCTACATGGACAACTACTACCTGAA
>DGEG01000042.1:2334-3615 GCA_002385825.1 Firmicutes bacterium UBA3932
TTTATTCCGGGCAAAGATCCGCTTTTGCGGGCTGTGGGAAACGATAAAGCCATGGCGGTAGGCATATTCTCCGGATTGTGCGGTGTGCTGGTCCACTGTTATTTTGAAAACATCTTTGAAGAGCCCTATATGATGGCTTATTTCTGGGGTTTGGCCGCCATGCTCATGTATCTGGGCTTCTTTTCAAAGCCCAAAACGGATCAAATCCCAAACTGATTGTCGATGCTGTCCCATGTGCAGGGAAATATAGAAAGTGTTAATGACCCTCTACAATTCTATTTGCTGCCCAGGAGATAATACCGGAAACCGGCTTCTTCCACCGATGATGCGGGGATGAAGTTGCGGGTGTCGTAAAAATTCTTATGCCGCATCAGCTTCCCAAGGGTTTGGAAGGGAAGGTCTTTAAATTCATCATGATGGACGCCAAGCATCAGCAAATCGCTGCCTTCTGCGGCTGTTTTAAGGCTGTCGCTGATTTCTATCTTGCCGTTTTGAGGCGCCACATAGGGATCAAATGCCCGCACGTTGATTTTCTGCTGTTTCAGAATATCTATCAGATGCAACACGGGGCTCTCCCTCGTATCGTCCACGTTGGGCTTGTAAGTAACGCCTAAAATGGTTACCACCGGATCCTGGATGCCGTTGAGAATGTCCAGGATTTCCGATGCTACGTGGGAGGGCATGGAATCGTTTATGTTGCGGCCTAAGCCGATCATCTTTGCCGTGTCAGGCTGCTTTTCTACGATGAACCAGGGGTCGACGGCGATGCAATGGCCGCCTACACCGGGGCCGGGTTGATGGATGTTAACCCGGGGATGCTTGTTGCAAAGTTCGATAGCCTCCCAGACATTGACGCCTATATTTTCGCATATCTTTGCAAGTTCATTGGCGAAAGCGATGTTCACATCGCGGTAGGTATTTTCCGCCAGTTTGCAGAGCTCGGCGGTGCGGGTATCCGTGATGTAGATGTGGCCGCGGACAAAGGTTTTATAAATCTCCGCAATCCGTTCAGCGGATTCGGGATTTATGCCGCCGGCTATGCGGCTGTTGTTCACAAGTTCATTCAGAATCTGCCCCGGAATAACCCGTTCGGGAGAATAACCGACGAAGAGTTCGGCTCCTATTTTCAGACCGGCTTTCTCTAAGATGGGCAGCATGAGGCTGTCCACCGTGCCTACGGGAGAGGTGGATTCCAATATTACCGTGTTGCCGGACCTCAACCAGGGGATAATGCTCTCCGTTGCCGAGACCACATAACTCATGTCGGCCTTCTTATCCCCG
>DGEG01000051.1 GCA_002385825.1 Firmicutes bacterium UBA3932
GGCCCCATAATTACGGAAATCTGGGGAATAACTCCGGAGGAAATCGTATTGTTGTAGAATATCTTGCCAAAACCAGAAAGAGAATTAACGCCCTCCTGTATTCTCGCTCCGCCGGAGTCGTTAAGGCCTACGATGGGCGCGCCCATCTTCAGCGCCATATTCTGTATTTTTACGATTTTTTCCGCGTGGTACTCTCCCAGGGAACCTCCCAACACGGTGAAGTCCTGAGCATAAGCAAATACCAATCTGCCGTCCACAGTACCGTAACCCGTTACCACACCGTCTCCGGGAGCTTTAACATCGGCCATACCGAAGTTATGACATCTATGATGTACGAACGTATCCATTTCCACAAAGCTGCCTTCATCGAACAGTATTGCCAGCCGCTCCCGAGCCGTTAGCTTTCCCTTGGCATGTTGATCGTCGATCCGTTTCTGCCCGCCGCCAAGTTCGAGCTCCGCTTTTCTCCTTCGAAGATCCTCAATCTTGTTCATACAATTTTCCTCCTAAGTTTACTATTATTATAACTATATAATTGCTTTATATATAAAATTAATATACCGAAATCGTATATTGTCGGAAGGTACACATAGTTAATATATATTAATTGTTACACAATTTCAATAGGGTACTTCAGGAATAATCCATAAAACTCTCTGTGCCTGTATTTCTAAAGCCTAAAGCGCTTTTACAATCTTCTCAATCCGCTCCAGCGCCAAGGCTACAATAAGGCCGGGAATTACCGTGGCTTCGGTGATGTCAATGCCCAGAATGTCCCTGATTTTCTTCAGACGATACTGGATTGTATTGGCGTGAAGAGACATAAGCTTCGCCGTAACCGATGTTTTCATCCCCGCATCCAAAACAAAAGTCTCCAAGGTGTCCAGCAATTGCCTCCCTTTATTATCTCCTGCTTTGCGGAAGGGAGTCAAAAGGTCCATGTAGTACTTTTTGATCACTCCGCCTTTGAGGGAAATGTTTATGCAGTTTCCCGCCAAAGCCAGCTCGAACTTGGTAAAGCTCTTCTTGTGAGGAAATATGTACTGCATGAAAGGCCATGCCTCGTTGATCATCTGATATGCATCCGTTGCGGATTCAATGCTGTCGGTTCCGTTGATATAGAAGACTTCTTCCGCGCCGGCTGCTTCAAGCATTTCACAGAAGACACACCGAATAATTTGCGTATGGGATGTATTTTTAGGAGGTGCAAGGACAACTCCATAAACCTCATTGCCCTCGGCTATTTTTAACACGCGCAAACCCGTATCCACTTCGTACTGGGACACGGCTTTGAAAGCCGCTTCTTTTTCCAAACCTCCCACTGCGAACACAGCGACTATTTCATCCTTGTCATAACCGCCCTCTTCCTTTAATGTATAAGCCAAACTCCGGTTGCCCCTGCGCAGGGCTTTGAGGAATTCTGCCGTAATATCCCTTACAGGACTGTATTTCCACATCCCCATGGCAAGCTCAATAATTTCGGCCAGGCGCATGATCTCTTCTTTAGAGTAGCTGTCCTCATTATCCACCAAAAGCAGGAAGTACTTGGTACCGTTGATCATCACCGGCCCCCAGTAAGTGAGAACGCCCTCAACATTAATCATCTTTAAAGGGCCAGAACCCACGCCTCCTTGAATTCCCCGCCTGACGGCCTCTTCCACAGTAGTTTTATGACGCGTTTCTACGGTGAAGACCGGATTGAAATCCTCGGTGAGCAACACCATCTGGAAATTGTTATTGATGGCAGCTTCCCTTGCGGCGGCCTGAAAACTCCCATACTTTTCGAAGTTCAGAAGGTGGTAGATCGTATTGTTGATCAAATTGTTGGAAAAGGTCTCAGTCACACGAGCATTCCCCTTTCTTGTTTCTTCTCGCCCTTCTGCAGCAGGTCATTTATCTATCACTCATTCTCGTCCTCAGAGTCATCCCAATCCTCGTCGCCGTCTTCCTCATCGCCTTCCTCGTCATCATAATCGTCATCATCGTCTTCCGAACCGTCCGAATATTCTTCGCTGTAATCATCGTCTGAATCGTCCGCTTCGTCATATTCTTCTTCAGCCGCCAGCTCAGCTAAATGTTCCGCAGCCTCCTTGGCGTTATTGGCCTCGGTTACGCGGGCCTGTTCCTGGGATTCTGTGATGATCTCTTCTGCCGTTTTCTCTCCCGTAAACAATTTTTCAAACTGATCCGCATCCAGCGTCTCAATTTCAAGCAATACGTTGGCTACGAGATGAAGTTTATCAATATTTTCTGATAAGAGTTGCTCGGCTTTAGCAAATGCTTTTTCTATGATGGTCCTTACTTCTTCGTCTATCTCCTTGGCCATCTCCTCGGAATAATTCCTTCGCGTGGAAAAATCCTTTCCGAGAAATACCTCGTCGGCAGAGCTGTAATTGACGGGTCCCAGGCGATCGCTCATACCGTATTTGGTCACCATAGCCCTTGCTATCTCAGTAGCTCGCTCTATGTCGTTGCTGGCGCCGGTGCTAATATCGTTCAGCGTGAGCTTTTCGGCCACTCTTCCTCCCAACAGATGGATTATCTGCTCCTCCATATCCGTCTTGGTTCGGAAATATTTATCTTCTTTGGGAAGAATCATGGTGAACCCTCCGGCAAGGCCGCGGGGAATGATGGTGATCTGATGGACAGGATCTGTATTCGGAAGCAATCTGGCAACCAAAGCATGACCTGCCTCATGATAAGCGGTAAGCTTTCTCTCCGCTTCACTGATTACCCGGCTCTTTTTCTCTGGTCCGGCAATAACTTTGGTTATGGCCTCTTCTATCTCGGCCATGCGAATCACCTTGCCGTTTCTCCTGGCCGTGAGCAAAGCTGCCTCGTTCAGCATATTTTCTATATCGGCGGGTGTAAAGCCCGGCGTTCGTCTGGCCAATACTTTCGGATCCACATCTTTGTCCAAAGGTTTGTTGCGGGAATGCACGCGAAAGATGGCTTCTCTTCCTTTTATATCAGGAACGCCGATGACGATTTGACGGTCAAATCTTCCCGGTCTCAGCAAAGCAGGATCTAAAATATCCGGACGGTTGGTGGCAGCCAAAATAATGATGCCGCTGTTTTCTGCAAATCCGTCCATTTCAACCAGCAACTGATTAAGCGTCTGTTCCCTTTCATCGTGGCCGCCGCCCAGGCCGGCTCCTCTTTTTCTGCCTACGGCATC
>DGEG01000153.1:0-482 GCA_002385825.1 Firmicutes bacterium UBA3932
AGATGTGTATAAGAGAAAAGTGCCGGACAGAGCCTTGGAAGCCGGTTGCGTACCGGTTATCTTCTGGCTGGTGGCCAGTTGCCTGATGGAATTTATCGTAATGGTGCCGGCCGTTGCCGAAGGCGTGGTAATTACGGAAACGGCAGCGGATGACGAGGTGGCTTTCACCGTGTTAAAGAAGGAGGCGCTGCGGAAATTGGTGGGCGAAAGCACATCCAAATATGAGCTCTGAAATTCGGACAGAGCTTTAATAACGGACCGGTATGCCTGCTGCTTCCATTGGAGCTTTTGGACCGTTTGCTGCTGCTTCAGGATCTTCTGCCTGCTGGCAGCGGTCAGACCCTGGACTAATTCATCGATGTCCATGCCCGATACCAGGCCGCCGATGCCGGTTTTTGCAGTTAAGGATGTTAATGAGTTTATGGTTGTCATATTGCGTTTACCTCCTACGTTAATAGTATCGGAAGAATCCCGAAAAACTT
>DGEG01000153.1:692-927 GCA_002385825.1 Firmicutes bacterium UBA3932
AGCAGGACAGAGACTCGCTGAGCCCTATGAACAGATACCCTCCCGGCAACAGCGCATCGTAAAATTTAGCGACGATTTCACTCTTTGTAGCCATGTCAAAGTATATCATTACATTCCTGCAGAAAATGGCCTGGAAAGGCTTCTTAAACTTAAAGGGAGAGAGCAGGTTAAACCTGCGATAAGCCACGTTCTTCCTTAGAGTATCTGTAATGGCATACTTGTCGTCGCCTACGGG